>JAYPUF010000012.1:0-36221 GCA_038133925.1 Marivivens sp.
AATATATGTTCCTTGACGATACGGCTTGTAACCTTGCTTCGATGAACCTTCTGGCTTTCTACAAGGACGGTCAGTTCCAAGTCGAAGAATACATGCATGCCACACGTCTGTGGACAGTCACGCTCGAAATCTCGGTGATGATGGCGCAATTCCCGTCGAAGGAAATCGCGCAGCGCTCGTATGATTTCCGCACCCTTGGTCTTGGCTATGCCAACATTGGTGGCCTGTTGATGAACATGGGTCTTGGTTACGACAGCGACGAAGGCCGCGCATTGGGTGGTGCTTTGACCGCTCTTATGACAGGTATTTGTTATGCGACATCTGCTGAAATGGCAGGTGAACTCGGGGCCTTTGCTGGCTATGCGCGCAACAAGGAACACATGCTTCGTGTGATCCGTAACCACCGCAACGCGGCTTATGGAAGCTCGGAAGGTTACGAGGCGCTCGAGGTGAACCCCGTGCCGCTAGATCACGCGAATTGCCCAGACCAGCGCCTTGTCGCTCTGTCCAAAACTGCTTGGGACGAGGCACTCGCGCTTGGTCAAAAGCATGGTTACCGCAATGCACAGGTTTCGGTGATCGCTCCCACGGGCACCATCGGTCTTGTTATGGACTGTGATACTACGGGCATCGAGCCTGACTTCGCGCTTGTGAAGTTCAAGAAACTTGCAGGCGGCGGCTATTTCAAGATCATCAACCAATCGGTTCCCGCAGCTCTGGCTAAGCTCGGCTATAGCTCCGCTCAGGCCGAAGAGATCGTGGCCTATGCGGTTGGTCATGGTTCACTTGGTCAGGCGCCTAGCATCAACCACACTTCGTTGATTGGCCATGGCTTTGGTCAGGCAGAGATCAATAAGGTCGAAGCCGCGCTTAAGTCCGCCTTTGATATCCGTTTCGTGTTCAACCAGTGGACGCTTGGCGAGGACTTCTGCAAAAACACGCTCGGCATTCCGGCGGCCAAACTCGTCGATCCGACCTTCGATCTTCTGCGTCACCTCGGCTATTCCAAGGCGGAAATCGACGCCGCGAATGACCACGTTTGCGGTACGATGACCCTCGAAGGGGCGCCGCATCTTAAGGACGAACACCTTAACGTCTTTGATTGCGCCAACCCCTGCGGAAAGAAGGGCAAGCGCTTTCTCTCGGTCAACAGCCACATCACCATGATGGCAGCGGCCCAGTCGTTCATCTCGGGTGCGATTTCCAAGACGATCAACATGCCCAACGATGCAACGATTGAGGATTGCCAGAAGGCCTATGAACTGAGCTGGTCGCTTGGCATCAAGGCGAATGCGCTCTATCGTGACGGCTCCAAACTGTCCCAGCCTCTGGCCGCTGCATTGGTCGAGGATGATGACGAAGCGGCCGAGGTCCTAGCTACCGGTAATCCGCAGGAAAAGGCCGCTGTGCTCGCCGAGAAGGTCATCGAGAAAATCGTCATAAAAGAGATGGTTCGCTCGCACCGCGAAAAAATGCCCGAGCGCCGCAAAGGGTATACCCAGAAGGCCGTTGTTGGCGGACACAAGGTATATCTGCGTACTGGCGAATACGGGGACGGACGCCTTGGCGAGATTTTCCTTGATATGCACAAGGAAGGCGCAGGTTTCCGTGCGATGATGAACAACTTTGCCATCGCTGTGTCCGTTGGTCTTCAATACGGCGTGCCGCTGGACGAATTCGTCGATGCGTTCACCTTCACCAAGTTCGAACCCGCTGGCATGGTGCAGGGCAACGACTCGATCAAGCAAGCGACGTCGATCCTCGACTATATCTTCCGTGAATTGGCCGTGTCTTACCTTGATCGCACCGATCTTGCACATGTGAAGCCGTTGGGCGCCACCTTCGATGATCTACACAAAGAAGACAAAGCTACAAATGTCGCCCAACCGAGCGAGAGCGCTGCGACCAAGTCGCTCGAAGTTCTCAAGCAGATTTCGTCGACGGGCTATCTGCGCAAGCGTCTGCCGCAAGAGCTGATGGTCTTGCAGGGTGGAGCAGGGGGCAGTGTCGCTTTCTCAGGCGCAACTGTTTCGAGCGAAGTGATTGAAACTGTTGTGCCAACTATCGCGACGACCCAGATGGCCTCTACCGCTGTTTCCAGTGGCACAGTCAGCCTCTCGGCGCGCGACAAGGCGAAGATGCAGGGCTACGAGGGTGATCCTTGTGGCGAATGCGGGAACTACACGCTCGTGCGTAACGGCACCTGCATGAAGTGCAACACATGCGGCGGCACCAGCGGCTGTAGCTAACGAAATTCAGGGGCGGATGCGTTCGCCCCCGACGCGGATCGGGATACAGGCAATAAACCACCGGGCGGTAAAAAATCCACCCGATCCGTGACACTGGGGGGCCGGATGGCCCCCCTTTTTCTTTGTGTAGTCGGCTGAGCGATTGGTCCAATTGCTGTGCCACACGGCATGCCGCAATGTATTTCCCTTCCATCGGTGCCGAAACTTTGTCGAGTAAGTGCGACGTAAGACAAATCGAATCTAACCTATGCGAGATATGATTTTAGAATTTTCCCTCTAGACATGAATTTTTTCAGGTGGTTTCTTGCGCCATAAGATTAAACGGGGAACGCTTTTCCCGTCTAAGCTGAGATTTTACAAAAGACCGTCAACAATCTTGCGGGATACGGGGAAGCGTTAACCAACTGGTATCATTCCCTTTTGTTGACGCAAACTTTTGCTAGTTTCGTCTCTTTCCGTTGAAAGAGCATAGATGAGCGGTCCAGACAGACTTGCTCCGGTGCGTCGATTTCAGTCCCATCCACTTTGAGATCGGCGCACCACCTCACAGCGCTTGCATTCCCCAAGCTCTATGTGAAAGGTCTCTTCTGAACGGAATGATGCCGCAAATTTGTGTGCCAAGCTGGTGCACGGTTTTATCCTGCGGTCAGAAGGGACTAAGTTTATGACACATCTGTGGGTTCGCGCCGAGCAGCGCGCAAATGAAGAGCGCGTGGGCCTCACGCCCGAAGGTGTTAAAGCGCTTATTGCAGAGGGCATTCGTGTAACTGTCGAAGACTCAAGCGTCCGCGCAATCGGAATTGATGGTTACCGCGACGCCGGCGCAGAGATTGCGCCCGAGAACAGCTGGCCCGATGCGCCGCAAGACGCGATTGTCTTTGGCCTTAAGGAACTCCCGGAAGACGGAACGCCCTTGGTGCACCGCCACATCATGTTTGGACATGCCTACAAAGGGCAGCCAGCGGGGCGTGAACTCCTAAAGCGGTTCAAAGCAGGTGGTGGCACGCTTTATGACCTTGAATACCTGATCGCCGAGAATGGGCGCCGTGTCGCGGCTTTTGGCTATTGGGCGGGGTTTGCGGGTGCAGCCGTTTCTGTCAAGACGTGGCTCGCGCAGGCAAATGGCACTCTGTGCGGTCCGGTTGGCGTCTATTCCGGACGTGACGCGCTGGTTTCTGAGCTAAAGGATGAATTTGCCAAGGTAGCGGGACGTCCCGATGTTATCGTCATTGGCGCTCTTGGTCGCGTGGGAACGGGTGCAAGCGATCTTTGCACCGAACTTGGCCTTAACGTCACCAAATGGGATATGGCTGAAACCGCTTCGGGTGGGCCGTTCCCTCAGGTGCTCGAGCATGAGATTTTCCTCAACTGTATCCTTGCCAACGAAGGCTGCCCCGTCTTTGTGCCGGCTTCGGCCAAAACATCCGAGCGCCGACTTTCGGTGATCGGGGACATTGCTTGCGATCCGACTTCGGATTTCTCGCCGATCAAGGTTTACGACCGCACAACGACATGGGCAGAACCCGCGCTTCGCGTGGCTCAAGCACCCGTGCTCGACGTAACGGCAATCGATAACTTGCCTTCGATGCTGCCTGTTGAGAGTTCCATCGACTACGCAGGTCAGCTCCTGCCTTCGCTTTTGACCCTAGGTGCGATCAACGATGGCGTCTGGGGCCGTGCGAAAGCCTTCTTTGATACACACAGCGCCCGCGTCTAAGACGGGCCGAATAGGGAGATAAACGTGACGATCCATTGGTGCGGAACAGGTCTTTCGGCAGTGCCGGGCTTGCGCAGGCTCTTGCAGGCTGGCCATCCTGTCAAAGTTTGGAACCGAACAGTCGAAAAGGCTCGCGAAGAGGTCGGAGATCTGACCGACAATATCGTTGCCTTTGATATGGCGACGCTTGAGGCCGAGGTGGCCGCGGGGGATGTCGTTGTCTCTATGCTTCCCGCCGATATGCACGTGCCTTTGGCCAAGCTTTGCCTTGGCAAAAACGCCCATTTCGTGACGTCTAGCTATATTGCGCCCGAGATGCGCGCACTTAATGAAGAAGCAAAATCCAAAGGTCTTTGCTTTGTTAATGAAGTGGGCCTTGATCCCGGGATCGACCACCTTATGGCGCATGAGCTTGTTGCGGATTACCGCGCGAGCGCCGCTTGTGATACAGTCAATGAGCTATCGTTCATTTCCTATTGCGGCGGCGTTCCGAAAATCCCTAACCCGTTCAAATACAAGTTTAGCTGGTCGCCTTATGGCGTTCTCAAGGCGCTCAGCTCGCCGTCAAAATCGCTCAAAGACTTTGCGGAGTTGAATGTCTCGCGCCCTTGGGATGCGATCAGTAGCTATGAGGCGCCGCTCGCCACCGCGGAATCATTTGAGGTTTACCCAAACCGCGACTCTCTCCCGTTTATTCAGGATTATCGCTTTGATCCGTCGTGGAAAGTCCGTGATTTCGTACGCGGTACCTTGCGTCTGAATGGCTGGTCGGAGGCATGGACACCTGTCTTCCGCGAGATTGAAACGCTCAAAGGACCAGAGGGCGAAGCCCGTATGCGCGAGATGTCCGCGCAGTTCTGGAAAGAGAACGCCTATGACGAGGACGAGCCTGACCGCGTGATTATGTGTGTCGCGCTTAAGGCCGTGAAAGACGGCGAAACCGTTTGGCACAAGACCTATGTGATGGATGCATGGGGCGACAAACGCGGCACCGCAATGGCGCGTCTCGTTTCAGTTCCTGTCTCATTGGCTGTCGAGGCTGCCCTTGCTGGCAAGCTTCCCAAGGGCGTTACACCTGCACCTCATGATCTCGCAGTCGTTAAAGACTGGCTGGCCGAAGTTGGCGGACTTGCACAGCACCTTGCTTTGGTGGATCACCTCAAAGGGTGATCCTAAATGCCGCGAGCCTCTCGTAGTGGGGGAGCGCGGCGTCTACCAGACGTGCTTGGTCCGCTGAGAGGGGCGGATAGTCCCCTTCTGGTGAATGTAGGTCCGTAGAGCGGTGCACCGCGTTATACCAATGAGAGGCCCAAGCTCCGTCAAAGGGTTTGGGCCCTGCCTCCCACGACAACATCTTCGCCGTGAATGGGATTTCGAGTGCAGCGCAGAGTTTTGTCAGCGCGGGTTCCGGCGCCGTCCGAATATCGGCAGAGTCGATAACGACCGGTGCATCCCCAAGATGATCCGCGAGCTGTTCAAATAACTCGGTCTGCTGCGTAAACCCGATATCCGAGAGCGTCAGCGCGTCATGTTTCGCGGCAAAGCTTGCGACGACGCGGGCAGGATGGCGGATAAGAAAGGCGTTTGTAACGGCCTTCATCCAATCCCTTGGAACACCGTCTATCATGTGCTGGCACATGTGCTTTTGATAAAAGATCGGCTGATCCGAAGGGGCGAGGAGCGCATCTGCAACGCGCGTCGCGTCGCTGTCACCGGCTGTAATGACCTCCTCTCGCATCGGGTGTTTTAGTCCCGTTTTCTCGAGATAGGCGGCATAGAACGGCTCATCCCAAACCTGCGCATCGCCGCGCGCGGCAAAGGCATACATCATCGCGGTCGAAAGGTTCCGAGGCCCCGACCACATTGCAATCCGTTTGGTCATGCGCCCACCAGCTCGTGATATAGTTCGCGAATACGGGTTGTTACGGGGCCAAGTTCACCCTTTCCGATTTGCCGTCCGTCGATTTTGGCGACTGGCGTCTGTGCTCCAAACGAGCCAGTGAGGAATGCCTCGTCCGCGCCATATGTATCGACAAGTGAATAGTTCTTCTCAAACACAGGGATCCCGTTTGCGCGGCACAGTTCGATCACCTTGCGCCGCGTAATCCCGTTCATGCAGTAGTCACCTGTCGAGGTCCAAACCTCGCCTTTACGCACGATAAAGAAATTGCAGGCGTTGGTCGTATTCACAAACCCATGCACGTCGAGCATGAGCGCTTCATCCGCGCCGGCCTTCTCTGCGGCGATGCAGGCGAGAATACAGTTCAGCTTGGAATGCGAGTTGAGTTTCGGGTCTTGGGTCATTGGCAGGCCCCGAAGGTGCGGAACAGTCGCAAGAGTGATGGGGCGACCAATAGCGGGGCGCGAATGCTCCATGATTATCACCATCGTTGGACCGGAGCGCGAAAGGGCAGGGTGTTGGAACGGACGCACCTTGGTCCCGCGTGTAATCATGAGCCGCGCATGTGCATCGTGGGTCATGCCATTCGCAGCGCGTGTTCCCTCAAGAGCGGCAACCACCTCTTCGCGGGTCATTCCAATATCAAGGTCAATGGCTTTTGCTGCCTCAAAGAGGCGGTCCATGTGTTCGTCAAGAAACGCCCATTTTCCATGGTAGAGGCGCATTCCCTCCCATACCCCATCGCCAAGCATAAAGCCGCTGTCATAGACCGAGACAGTGGCCTCTCTTTTTGGCTTCAATGCCCCGTTGACCCAAATGAGGATCTCTTCGTTGCGGGCGTCTTCTTCGGCTTGGTGGGTGAAGGTCTCTGTCTGCATGTCTCACCTTGAAAGCGGAGAAGGTGCAATCGCATGGGCGAGCGTTGCACCAGTTTCGTAGTAAAGTGTCTTGGCGGGGGCAAAGCGGTCTTCATAGCCCTTGATCGGCTCCATTGGCAAATCCGATTGGTCATTCCCCAAAAGCGCCTTGGCGCATTCGGCCCCGAAAACAGTTCCAGGCCCGATACCCCGACCTGAGTAACCGATACAGCAAAGCCCCTTGGGCCCCATGTCTAGGATTTTAGGGATATAGTCTTTGCTCATCGCAATTCGGCCCTGCCATGCGTGCTCGAACTTGACGCTGCCAAGATCGGGGAAAAGCCGCGCAAGGCTTTTGCTTGCCCAAGCATCATGAATGCCGCCAACGGCGCTGTCGCGGTCGCACATTCCGCCAAAGATCAGCCTTCCGCCGGCATCCATCCGAAAAGAGCTCATAACGGTTGCAGTATCCCAGCAGCCTTCTCCGCCTGCGAGGACTTGTTCTTGCTGCGCATCGGTCAAAGGCGCGGTTGCATATTGCGAATAATGCACCGAGGAAAGCGGAGGCTTGGTCTCATCGTCCATCCAGTCGTGATAGGCGTTGGTCGCGATAAGGAGAGCCTTGGAGTAAATGGTGGCGTCTTTCGTTTCGACACGCCACGCCGCGCCATCGTGCCGATATGAGAAGACGGGTGTTTGCTCGTGAATTTCTGCGCCCAAACTCTGGGCCGCCCGCGCAAGGCCGACGCAATAGGCGAGAGGTTGGATCGTTCCCGCCCTTGGATCAAAGAGCGCGCCTTGAAATCCCGATGCACCTGTACGCGCGGTTGCTTCTTTGGCGGATAGGAGCGAAATCGGATAGCCCCTCGCAATCCCCTGACGATGCCGATTGCGCAGATCTGCAAGTCCCTTGGCTGAATGCGCAAGATGGAGCGTTCCCTTGCGGACG
Source organism: Marivivens sp. (assembly GCA_038133925.1). GTDB lineage: Bacteria > Pseudomonadota > Alphaproteobacteria > Rhodobacterales > Rhodobacteraceae > Marivivens. Next base: position 7,673 of record JAYPUF010000012.1, read on the forward strand.
GGCTCGCATTCAATCCCATGCTTTTCGATGTTTCCAAAGACGCGGTCGGGTGCAGCCGCAAGTGCATTGAGCAGATGATTGCCTGCGCTTTCACCAAGTGCCGCGATGATGTCCTCTGGAGGAAGCCAAAGCCCCGCATTCGCAAGGCCGACATTGCGCCCCGACCCACCATAGCCAATCGTTGCGCCCTCAAGCAGGCACACAGAGGCACCGCGTCCCGCCGCTTCGAGAGCCGCTGAGCATCCCGTGAAACCACCGCCGATAATCACAAGATCGACACGGCGATCTTCGGATAAGGGCGTGGTTTCAACCCGTTCGGCGCAACTGGTCTGCCAAAGATTTCCGTTCGGGCGCTTGGACATAGCGCGCTGCTCCTCACATTCTTGAATCGCGCAAGCGTTACTGGTTCTGAGAGGAAAAACAAGGCACTGGAAATGCGGCGCTCTTGCAAATGGAGAACACATAGGGTCAGGATACAAGCAACAAGTGCAAGCGGAGCCAACCCTATGTTTCCTACCCTTATCGGAACCGTCGTTATTGCCGGTATTGTTGGTTACTTGTCGGAAAAGTCGGGCTTTACGCGCAACGGTATATTGCAGTCGATCATCATCTGCGTCGGTGGCGCGTTTCTATTCTACTTTGTGCGCGTCATGTTAAACGTTGGCTTTGGAAGTGCGGGGCTTAACGCAATTCTATCATCGATCGGGGCACTCATCATCGTGCCGACGCATTGGCGCGGTGGCCGCAGGTAACCTTACATTGAAAATGAAGTGCCGCAGCCACAGCTTGAACTGGCGTTTGGGTTGTTGATTGCGAAACGCGCGCCGATGAGCTCTTCGGTAAAGTCGATGGTCGCCCCAGCAAGGAACGGGAGCGAAACGCTGTCGATTACGACTTTTTCGCCTTGCCCTTCCAAGACGAGATCGTCGTCTTTGGGTTCATCCAGCGCGATTTCATACTGAAAGCCAGAGCAACCGCCACCCTCGACTGCAATGCGGAGCGCTTTGCCGTCAGACGCGGCACCAATTTCGGTGAGACGCGTAAAAGCACGTTCGGTGACTGTCGGAGGAATCGTCAGCATTTTCAGGCCTATCGGTTGCAGCTTGCTTTGATTATATAAGAGGTAACAGGCAAACAACAAGACAGGGGCACAGCATGACAGCCCGCTATGCAACTCGCGCTGAAGACGCTCGCGGGCGTCTTTTTCCCGAAGAAGAAAGTTTCTTTCGCTCTCCATTTCAGCGGGACCGCGATCGCATCATCCACGCCAGCGCATTTCGTCGTCTTAAGCACAAGACACAAGTCTTCGTCGAGCACGAGGGTGACTACTTTCGCACGCGCTTGACCCACTCTATCGAAGTCGCTCAAGTTGCACGGACAATTGCGGGGACGCTTGATCTTGACCAATCCTTGACCGAGGCGGTCGCCCTTGCACATGACCTTGGGCACCCACCTTTTGGCCATACGGGTGAGGACGCTCTCGAAGAGTTGATGAAGCCCTACGGAGGCTTTGATCACAATGCTCAAGCCATTCGCATCGTGACCCACCTCGAGCGGCATTATGCCGAATGGGATGGTCTGAACCTAACGTGGGAAACGCTTGAAGGGATTGCAAAACACAATGGTCCCGTCACGGGGGACATTCCTTGGGCGCTTGCCGAATACAACAAACGGCACGATCTGGAGCTGGAAACCCACGCAAGCGCCGAAGCGCAGGTTGCAGCGCTTTCGGATGACATCGCCTATAACAACCACGATTTGCACGATGGTCTGCGGGCAGAGCTTTTTAGCACAGATGAATTGGCGGAGATGCCGATCCTGCATGATTGCTTTGCAGAAGTGGATCGCAAGTATCCAGATTTGAACTATTATCGCCGCCGTCATGAGGCGCTTCGTCGTTTCTTTGGCATCCTCGTTGAGGACGTGATCAAGGTCTCGCGCCGCAATTTGGCCGAGCTTGACCCGCGCTCGGTTGCTGATGTGCGGCACGCTGGTCGCATGATGATCCAATTCAATCCTGACCTTTGGGAAGACCTCAAGGTCATCCGTAAGTTCTTGTTTTACCGTATGTATCGCGCTCCATCGGTTGTCGAAATGCGCAAACATGTCACGAGCGCTGTGCGTGATCTCTTTCCGCTTTTCATGGCGCACCCCGAGAACTTGCCAAAACAGTGGCGCAAAGACGTTGCGGAAATTCGTAATGAAGTGGAACTCGCGCGTATTGTTTCGGATTATATTGCTGGGATGACGGATCGTTTCGCTATTCAGGAACATGCCCGTTTGACCGGATCTGATATTGTCGAAAGGACACGTGTTACAAATGGCGGTTGAGGCAGCAAGCGGCGAATTGCCGACTGTCATGGCATTCGCGTTAGTTGGTGCACTTGGTGTAGGGTCGCAATGGCTCGCATGGCGGATGCGCATGCCTGCGATTGTCCTTATGCTCGTCGCTGGCGTTCTTGTGGGGCCGACATTTGGTGTGCTCGATCCTGCGCGCGACATTGGTCCGCTCTTGTCGTCAATGATCTCAATCGCGGTCGCAATTATCTTGTTTGAGGGTGGACTGACGCTCAATTTTCACACCCTAAAGGATCGTGCAAAGGGTGTGCGTCGGCTCGTCTTTGTCGGAGCGCCACTCGGCTGGTTGGCTTCTACACTTGCGCTTCATTACGCGGCGGGGCTTGGGTGGGAAACAGCTGCGGTCTTTGGCGGCATTTTGATTGTTACGGGGCCTACGGTCATTGCGCCTCTCCTAAGGCAAGCCCGACTGTCCAAGCGACCTGCGGCGCTCCTGCAATGGGAGGCGATCATAAATGACCCAATCGGGGCTTTGGCCGCGGTCTTTGCATTTGAATATGTGGTGGTGCGCCATACTGCGGTTGATCCGAGCGAAGCTCTGTTAGAGCTGGGCATCGGTATAACCGTTGCGTCTGTTCTGGGTCTTGCCGCTGGACTGGGCCTAGTGCGCGCGTTCAAGGCGGGTCGCGTCCCCGAATACATGAAGGTTCCAGTGCTCTTTGCGACGCTTTTACTGGCCTTTGGTGTGTCGGACATGGTGCTCCACGAAAGCGGTCTCTTGGCTGTAACCATCATGGGGATCGTAATCGCTAACTCCGAGCTGCCATCTTACGAAGAACTGCGTCGTTTCAAGGAGCACGCGACGATCCTGCTGGTGTCAGGTGTGTTCATCTTGCTCGCTGCAAACTTGGATGTGGATGCGCTTGGCGCGCTGGATTGGCGTGCTGCCGTTTTTGTCCTGAGCATTGTTCTGATCGCGCGTCCGCTGACGGTGTTTTTGTCCCTGATTGGGGCAGGGGTTCCGTTCAAAGAACAGCTTTTGGTCGCGTTCACCGGTCCGCGCGGCGTGGTTCTGGTCGCGGTAGCAGGTCTTTTTGGTGAACGCTTGACGGAGCTGGGCATTGAGGGCGGCGAGCTTGTCGGCCCTCTGGCCTTTGTGCTTGTAGCAGTGACGGTCGTTTTGCATGGTTTCACGCTTGCGCCCTTTGCCAAGGCGCTTGGCCTTACAGGAGGCGACCGTCCAGGCGTTATCCTCGTTGGCGGCTCGTCTTGGTCTGTGCGCTTTGCCGAAGCGCTCAAGAAAGCAGAAGTGCCGGTGTTGATGACAGACCCCAACCACAGCCATCTGCGAGAAGCGCGAAGTGCAGGAATTGCCACCTTTAGCGGTGACCTCCTCTCCGAGGCGGCAGAGGATCGGATCGAACTTGTCAGCTTTGCGACGATTGTCGCAGCGACCGACAATGATGCCTACAATACGCTGGTTGCAACGGATCTCGCCCCTGAATTTGGTCGGGATAACGTATTTCAGGTCGCTCGTAGCAAGGGCGAAAGCCTGCGCCATTCGCTTCCATCAACACTTGGCGGACGCGGGTTCGCAGGGGGCGAGACATTCAACAGTCTTGCGCGCAAGATTGCCGAGGGTTGGATTTTCAGGGTCACGCGTCTGACCAAGGAGTATACGCTTGAAAATTGGCAAGCGGCACGCCCAGGGGCGCTTGTTGTGGCCGTCGTCGCTACGAATGGTGCCATCCGTTTGGTCGCTTCGAGCGATAATCTCAAAGCAGGTGAGGGGTGTCACATCATTTCGATGCTGCCGCCGGAACTCGTTCAGTCAATTGCTCAAGCGGATGCAGAAAAGTCCGACGAATAGGAACCTTTGGCTTTGCTTTGAATGACCTTCGTGATCCCATAAATGATGCAGGCCGCTGTGATGATGACCCCAAACAGGGTCAGAGGGTGCATCGGAGCATAGTTCCCGACTTCCTCCAATGCAGTGAAGTCATCATTCGCGTTCGCTCTCAAAAGCGCGGGAATGAACGTCAGGACCAAACCACTCGCCAAAAGCGAGGCGTGTATCCACTGCGTTAGGACTGAAATTCGCTGACCAGCGTAAATGATCAGGGCGCCAAAGAAAGTCATGATCAAAAAGCTGTTTTGCGACAGGTTCCGAGCTTCGATCGTGTAGTTCGTTTCTGCGCGATAGGATTGCAGCTGGAACGAGCCGAAAAGTTCGATCCCAAAACTCGATACCACAAGAGCGGCGACACCAACGGTCAGGTGCGGCAAGTCGCTCTGGTCTTCATCAAGTGTTCGGATGAAGTAGAGCGCCAAAAGGCCAATGCACGGAACAACAAGGAAAATTTCGGCGGCAAAGACGTCTACAGTCAGGAAAAGATAGCTGTAGATCGCAAAAGACACACCAGCCATGACGCCGATCGCATAGGCCCCGATTTTATAGACCTTATCTCCGCAGATCATGGCAGCAGAGCCCAAGATGGTAAGAGAAAAGCCCATTGCTCTAAAGAACTCATTGCTTGTTAAAAGCCGTCCATAGGCATTTTCGAAGAAGTCACCGGGCGTGAAGTGATGTCCAAATTCTAGGCCTAATTTGATGTAGGCGAGCAGTAAAGCGATAGTGCCAAAGACATGCGCAAGCGGTGCGCCAACGGACCGTGCGACAAAACAAACGAAGGATGCATTTACAAGAAACACGCAAGTCGCAAGTGCGACAGGCAAATGGATGATCAGCTCAAGACCGATTTGTTCATCAAGAGGAGAGATTAGCCGCGAGAATATACTGTAACCATCGGTGTTTAGCTCAAATACCTGAACTAGACCGATAAGACCTGTTAAAACTCCAAAAGCGATCAAATTGATCAAACTAAATAATCTCATGTTCAAGTAATCTTCCGAGTTCAATCAAAACGCAAGTACTACAAGCGTTGACCTTATCGTAGGTCATGCTAAACGAGCGGCAACCTCCAGAAAGTCGAAAAATGAACCTTTTCTCAGATATCCGCTCTTTCGTTGTAGCTTGCCTAGATGGGCTGGTTGCCGATGGCGTGCTGCCCGCCGGTCTTGACTATGCAAACGTTGCTGTTGAACCTCCGCGAGACGCGCTTCACGGGGATATGGCGACCAATGCGGCTATGGTGCTTGCAAAGCCTGCTGGCATGAAGCCGCGCGACATTGCTGACGCGCTTGTCGGTAAACTCGTCGGTGACGACCGGATAGAAATAGCCGAAGTCGCAGGTCCGGGGTTCATAAATCTTCGTTTGGCAAATTCGCTTTGGCACGAGGTGGTCTCGAAGGCGTTGACAGATGCCTCCTTTGGTCAGTCGACGCTTGGCAGCGGCACAAGGGTCAATATCGAGTTCGTTTCGGCAAACCCGACCGGCCCGATGCATGTCGGCCATACGCGCGGCGCTGTGTTTGGCGACGCTCTTGCAAGCCTTTTGCAATACGCAGGTTACGACGTAACCCGCGAATACTATATCAATGACGGCGGAGCGCAGGTCGATGTGCTGGCTCGCTCTGCTTACGAGCGTTACCGCGAGGCCAACGGTCTTGAGCCTGCTATTGCCGAAGGCCTTTACCCCGGCGATTATTTGATCCCCGTCGGTCAAATGCTCAAAGACAAGTTTGGTGACAGCCTTCTTGAAAAGCCCGAGAGCGAGTGGCTCGAAACGATCCGTGAAATCGCAACCGCTGCGATGATGGACATGATCCGTGAAGATCTCGCTCTTCTTGGGGTGACGATGGACGTGTTCTCTTCGGAAAAGTCGCTTTATGGCACTGGCAAGATCGAAGGAGCGATTGACCGCCTGCAATCCGCTGGCCTCATCTATGAAGGCGTGCTCGAGCCGCCCAAAGGCAAGACCCCCGAGGACTGGGAGCCGCGCGAGCAAACGCTCTTTAAGTCGAGCGAACATGGCGATGACGTTGATCGCCCCGTGAAAAAGTCGGACGGCTCATGGACGTATTTCGCGCCCGACATCGCCTATCACTATGACAAATGCGAACGTGGTTTTGATCAGCTTATCGACGTCTTTGGTGCGGACCATGGCGGCTATGTCAAGCGGATGAAAGCTGCCGTTTCGGCGCTTTCGAACAACCGCGTTCCGCTGGACATTAAGCTCATCCAGCTTGTGAAGCTTTTCAAAAACGGCGAGCCGTTCAAGATGTCCAAGCGGGCAGGGACCTTTGTCACCCTGCGCGATGTGGTCGAGCAGGCAGGTGCGGATGTGACCCGTTTCCACATGCTCACTCGCAAGAACGACGCGACCTTGGACTTTGACTTTGACAAAGTGCTTGAGCAATCCAAGGACAACCCCGTTTTCTATGTGCAGTATGCGAACGCCCGTGTGCATTCGGTTATCCGCAAGGCGACTGATGCCGGCATGGATGTGTCCGATGCGGTACTTGCAGGCGTCGACCTCTCGTCGCTTACTCATGAGGCCGAAATTAACGTTGCCAAGAAACTCGCTGAGTGGCCGCGTCTTGTGGAAATCGCCGCGCGCGGACATGAACCGCACCGGATCGCCTTCTACTTGTATGAACTGGCATCTGATTTCCACGGTTTGTGGAATCGTGGTAATGACGATACCTCGCTTCGCTTCTTCCAAGAGGGCGATCAGGCAACATCTTTGGTCAAAATCGCGCTCATCCGCGCTGTTTCCATTGTTATTTCGCACGGTCTCGGTATTTTGGGCGTAACTCCGGCTAAAGAGATGCGCTAAATCGCACGCTGCTGCCGGATATTGAGGCAACGCAAGAAACCAGCCGCAAAGAATAAGCGGCGGCAGTGAGGCGAATATGGCAGAATACACCGAAGGGTATGCGGCAACGCGTGCCCCCCAGAGCGCAGGCAAACTCGTTCACATCGCCGGAGCGGCAGTCTCTTTTGGACTGATCGTTGGGATCGGCGTTTGGGGTTACAAGCTCGTGATGCGAGACGTCTCGGGCATTCCCGTGGTCCGCGCTATTGAAGGTCCAATGCGCCTTTCGCCGGAAAATCCGGGTGGAGAGATTGCTTCCAATGTGGGCCTTGCTGTGAATGCTGTCGCGGCCGAAGGCGGCGCTGCTGCGCCTGAGGACTCCGAAGTGCTCGTTCTTGCACCACCAGTCGTCTCGCTCTCGCAAGAGGACCTAGAAGTGCAGTCCACTGCAGAAGCGGGAGAAGTCGTCGCCTCGGTTGCAAACGATACTCAGATGCCCGAAACGGTATTGCCGTCATCTGTCGATGTGGCGACCTCTATTGCGCCATCTCAAATGACGGCAGCGGTTGAAGCGACAGCTGCACCGGTTGCTCAGGCCGCATCCGACGCACCGCTAACTGCCGAGCAAATTCTTGCGCTTGCAGATCAGCTTGCCGCAGGTGCGAACACAATTGATGCGACTGAAATCGAGGCCATTCCGGCCAAGACTTCGGTCAATGGCGTCTCGTCGGACTTCATCGCTGACATCGTGCCGGCAAGTGTTCCGGGTGTTGCAAATTCGCTCCGTCCGATTTTGCGTCCACGCACGACCGCTGCACCTGTCGTGCAGGCATCCGTTTCTGTTCCTTCTGCTGCGAGCGTCACCACTGAAGCTCTTCCTGTGGGGACCAACCTCGTACAGCTAGGTGCGTATGAAAGCCCTGAAATTGCCGCTCAGGAGTGGGATCGCTTTAATGGCCGCTTTACAGACTTCTTGGCAGGCAAAGGCCGCGTGATCCAAGAGGCCGAGCGCGGGGGCAAGACCTTCTTCCGTCTGCGCGCGCAAGGCTTTACCGATATCGCTGACGCACGCCGCTTTTGTGCCGCTTTGATGGCAGAGGGCACCGATTGCGTTCCCGTTGTGGTGCGCTAAGTGCCGCACGGCGCGTTTATCTTCGGGTGCGAGGGAACTGAACTTACCAAATGGGAAAAAGCGTTCTTTCGTGATTCCCAGCCTTGGGGGTTTATCCTTTTCGCCCGTAACATCGAAAACCCTGATCAACTCCGCCATCTCACAAACGATTTACGCGAGGCTGTCGGCTGGAATGCCCCGATCCTGATCGACCAAGAGGGGGGGCGCGTTCAGCGGATGCGCGCGCCGCATTGGCGCGAATTTCTTCCCGCGTTGGACCAAATGGAGCTGGCGCGTAATCCGATGCGCGCCCAATGGGTGCGTAACCGATTGATTGCGCACGACCTAAAGAGCGTTGGGATTGACGTGAACTGTGCGCCATTGGCCGATCTAACCGAGGCGCAAACCCATCCTGTTTTGCGCAACCGTCTTTATGGCGGCGAGATTGATAAAGTGGTCGAAGCTGCTCGTATTTGTGCGGATGCTTTCCTTGCCGGAGGGGTGCTCCCGACCCTCAAGCACATCCCAGGTTATGGCCGTGCTTCCGTGGATAGCCATAAAGCGCTCCCTTCAGTGAGCGTCCCACAGGCCGAGCTTTTTGAACGGGATTTTGCACCCTTTATCGCGCTCAATGACATTGCGATTGGGATGACCGCCCATATCGTTTTTTCGGATATTGATGCGCAGGCACCGGCGACAACTTCGCCTATCATGATGACCTTGATCCGCGAGGAGATTGGGTTCGGCGGTTTGATCATGACCGATGACATTTCGATGGAAGCGCTTTCGGGCACTGTTGAGGCGCGCGGTGTTGCCGCCCTCAAAGCGGGCTGCGACCTCGTACTTCATTGCAACGGCGAACGAGCTGACATGGAAGCAATCGCTTCGCATTGCGGAAGACTTTCCGAAGTTGGGATCATCCGTGCAGAACAGGCTCTTTCCCAGCGCAAGACGCCCGAAACTGTTGACATAGAGGCGCTTGAAGCGGAACTTGAAGCGCTATTGGAGCGGTGAGGGGTATGGAAGAGGATCTTTTCCACGAGGATAAGATGAGCGTTAGCGAACGGCTTGCCGCCGAAGCGCTCATCGTGGACGTGGGAGCCTTTGAAGGACCGCTCGACCTTTTGCTGACGTTAAGTCGTACGCAAAAGGTGGACCTGCGCCAAATCTCGATCCTTGCGCTTGCTGAGCAGTATCTGGCCTTTGTGGAAAAGGCCAAGGAGCTGCGACTTGAGCTTGCGGCTGATTACCTTGTGATGGCGGCTTGGCTTGCCTTTCTCAAGTCTCGCCTTCTCCTTCCACCTGATCCAGAGGAAGAAGGGCCATCGGGCGAAGAACTTGCGGCACACCTTGCCTTCCAACTTGAACGACTTCAAGCCATGCGAGAGCAGGCAGCCAAGCTTATGGCGCGGGATCAAAAAGGTCGTGACTTCTTTGTGCGCGGTCTTGGCGAGAATGTCGAACGTGTGCGCAAAACACGCTATACAGCGACGCTGCTTGATCTAATGCAGGGCTATGCCCGTATTCGAACCAAGGACGAGTTTCGTCCCTTTGTGCTCGACCGTGAGGCAGTCTTTACCATGGAACAGGCGCTCGATCGGATGCGCGGCATGATTGGCTTTACGGGCGATTGGGTCGAAATCGCGGCCTTTCTGCCCGAGGGTTGGCACAGGGATAAAGTGCGCCGCCGCTCATCGACGGCAGCAACCTTTGCCGCCTCGCTTGAACTCGTAAAAGAAGGACTGGCTGACATTCGTCAATCCGAGCTTTTCGCCCCCATTCAAATACGTCCGAGAAAGAGGGACTAATGGCTGACACTCAGAAAGAAGAAAGCCTTTTTGACGCCCCTCCGATGGGCGAACAGGAACGTATGGTCGAAGCCATACTTTTTGCCTCGGTCGAACCCGTGACTCTGCGCGAGCTTGAAACGCGTATGCCGCACGGCTGTAACCCAAGCGAGGCAGTTGCCCATGTGCAGCGCCGCTATGAGGGGCGCGGCGTGCGCGTTGTCCGAGTGGGCGAGGCTTGGGCTATTCGGACCGCGCCTGACCTTGGCTTTCTGATGCAAAAAGAAACGGTCGAGGTCAAAAAGCTCAGCCGCGCTGCAATCGAGACGCTTGCTATTGTGGCCTATCACCAACCTGTCACCCGCGCTGAGATTGAAGAAATTCGCGGGGTTTCGGTGTCGCGTGGAACCATTGACCAGCTTATCGAGATGGAGTGGATCCGCTTTGGTCGCCGCAAAATGACCCCCGGCCGCCCTGTCACCTTTGTTGTGACTCAAGAATTCCTTGACCACTTTGGTCTTGAAAGCGCTCGCGATCTGCCTGGCCTCAAAGAGCTTCGGTCGGCTGGTCTGTTGGATAACCGGCCCAGACCCGGTTTTGAGGCCCCTGACGATGAAGATGACCAAGAAGACGTCATCGACGATCAGGCGGAAATGTTCGAGGACTAGACGGAGCAGATATATGAACCCGAATGGAATCGCCGATATGATCTTCCGCCGCCTATTGCGGCAGGGGATGAATAAAGGTGTGAATAAGATTTTAGACGTAACTGGTCCCGCGGAAACGGGCCAAGAGCGGCAACGCCGTGCCTCGGCTCAGTCCAACATGAAACGCGCGAACCAAGCAATCCGCTTGATCCGCATGTTTGCTCGTATGCGCTAACCTCTTAGCTCTTGAAGTGCTTCGAGAGCTTGAGACCCTGACCTTGATAGTTCGACTTGATCTCGCGGCCATAGAGCGTCTCGGGGACGTGGCTCATTTTTTCATAGACAAGTCGGCCAACGACCTGCCCATGTTCAAGAACGAACGGCGCTTCGTGGCAGCGTACTTCGAGAACCCCGCGAGAGCCTTGGCCGCCTGCGTCTGCGTGGCCGAAACCGGGATCAAAGAAGCCGGCGTAATGCACTCGGAATTCGCCAACCATTGCAAGGTAGGGCGCCATTTCTGCGGCATAGGACGGTGGGATCGTCACAGCTTCGCGGCTCACGAGAATATAGAACGCGCCTGGATCTAGGATGATGCGGCCATCGGTGCAGTGCACTTCTTCCCAGAACTCTGCGGGGTCATAGTGACCAATGAGGTCGAGATCGATAACGCCGGTGTGCGGTTTGGCGCGATACCCCACAAGCGAGCCTTTGCTTGGTGCCAGATCGACAGAAAAGCCAAGACCATCATCAATAACAGCCGTACCATTCACAAGTGGGGTGTCGGCATGAAGGGCGCGCAATTCGTCGTCCGAAAGCGCAGCGCCGCCAAGACGGAAGCGGATTTGGTTCAAGCGCATACCCGGACGCACCAGCACAGAGAAGGACCGCGGACAAATTTCGGCGTAAAGCGGACCGGAATAGCCGGGCGCAATGCGGTCAAATTCAACACCGCCATCCGTAATGGTGCGGGTCAGCAGGTCAAGACGACCGGTCGAGCTTTTGGCGTTCGCGACCGCTTGGATGCCGTGGGGCAGGGCGAGGCTTTCCATCAGGGGCACGACGTAAACGCAACCCTTCTCGAGGACGGCACCATTTGTCAGGTCAACGCGGTGCATTTCAAATTCAGAGATGCGATCGGCGACTGTTCGGCGTTCACCGGCAAGGAAAGACGCGCGCACGCGGTAGGCGACAGTTCCAAGGCGAAGGTCCAGCGACGCAGGCTGGATTTGCGCTTCGATAATGTCTGGACTGCCCGAGAGAGCGGCGCTGGAAATCAGGCCACGAATTTCCTGGGATGAAAGAACTCCGGTCATGCTGTCCCCTCTTGCGATATAGCAAAACGCCCGCCCGATTGACGGGCGGGCGGTTTTGTTGGTCGGGCTAGCAGGACTTGAACCTGCGACCTTCCGTCCCCCAGACGGACGCGCTACCAGGCTGCGCTATAGCCCGACTGAGGGCGTTCTTAACCGATTTGCTGGTAAGAGCAAGACGTGAATCGGTGAATCTTCATTTTTGGATACGATAAAGTGGACGTTGCGCTGGGGGCTCAACCTCCTGTGTGCAGTTCGTCTTTGGGGCCGAATGCAATAGCGCGTTATCAGGCAATAAGGTCAGAAACGATCGGAGGTAACTCTTGGAAGTCGTTGAACTTGCGAGAGAAGCTGAGAGCGTCCACCGGAGACTTGCGATAGCCTTCGGTAAAGAGCGCGAAAGGCACTTGCGCCCGACTTGCGGTCTCGGCGTCAACTTCGCTATCGCCGACATAGACCGCTTTGGACGCTCCGAGCGTTGCGATCACATGCAGCAGCGGTGCCGGATCGGGTTTGCGTTGAGGGAGAGTATCGCCAGCCACTACTGCATCAAAAAGCGGAGCAAGGCCAAACGTTTCAAGCACAAACTCGGTTGGCTTGGCGGGCTTGTTTGTGCAAAGCCCAAGCAAGTGCCCGTGGTCCTTGAGCGCCCTAAGAGCCTCTAGCACATGAGGGTAGAGCACTGTCTCAACATGGGCATCGTTATAGAGCGCTAAGAAGGCTGACAAAACGTTGGGACGAAGATCAGCGGCAAGGCCCGAAGCTTCAATCGCCAGTTTCACAAGGTGCGGCGCGCCATTGCCGATAAAGCTGTGCACCTGAGCAAGGGTCAACGCCTCTACGCCGTAAACTTTCAGTACTTCATTCAGGCAAAGACGAATATCGGGGGCGCTGTCTATCAGTGTCCCGTCGAGGTCAAAAATGACCGCAGTTTTCTCAGGCATCATCGAGTATCTTGGGTTATGCGATCAAGGATCGTTTGCAGGCGGTCTAGGCGTGGGGCGATTTCGGCGGCTTTGGCCTTTAGCCCTTCACGCGTTGCTCCGCGATACACCCTAAAGAACCGAGCAGGCGCGTTGATGTCCTCGTCTTCCGGATCTTGGGGAATGGCATCCACGACGATTTTTTCGGGTTCCGCCTGCTTTGGAGCAAGCTGGACCACGTTCGAAGTTTCGCCGAACATATCGATTTGGCGCTCGTCGATCACGCGCTCGACCTTGCGCTGTTGCTTGGGGGCAGGCGCGCCTTCTGAAACAGGTTCTGTGATGGTCGCTTCTTCGGGCGCAGCTGTGGCCTCTTGTTGCGATGTAACTTGTCCGATCGGGTTAGCGACGGCCTCAATTTGCATGTCACTCTCTTCGTCGAGGGCCTTCCCAAGACTTGCGACGTGCTTAATCCCTTCTTGGCGAAGGAGTCGTTGTACGCCTTTGATCGTCATGCCCTGATCATGAAGTAACGACTTGATGCCGCCCAAAAGCTCCATGTCTTCGGGGCGGTAATACCGTCGTCCACCTGCGCGTTTCACTGGTTTGATTTGGGTGAATTTGCTTTCCCAGAAGCGCAACACATGTGCTGGCGTGTCAAGCCATTCCGAGACTTCGCTAATGGTCCGGAATGCATCAGGTGATTTGCCCATCGGCTTGCCTTAGCCTTTGTTGCCTGCCGCTACGCGATCGCGCATGAGGTGCGAAGGACGGAATGTCAGAACACGGCGGGGCGAGATCGGAACCTCTTCGCCGGTCTTGGGGTTGCGACCAACGCGGGCAGCTTTGTCGCGAATAGAGAAGGTGCCAAAAGAGCTGATCTTTACGGTTTCACCGTTCACGAGCGCATCAGAGACATGGCCGAGCACCGCTTCGACAAGGTTTGCACTGTCATTGCGGGACAGGCCAACCTCGGCGTGAACTGCTTCTGCCAAATCCATACGCGTAAGTGTTTTATTAGACATCATAAATCCCTCGGTAACACCGAGAGCCTAGGCGAGGCATAGAAGCTGAGTCAATAAGAACGGAGGGATCTTGAGGCGTTAGCGCTCAGAAAAGCGGCAAATTACCAGCGAAGAACGACTGAACCCCAAGCCAAACCACCGCCGATGGCTTCGGTGACGACCAGATCGCCCTTTTTGATCTGACCGTTTTGGACACCAACGGACAATGCAAGGGGAATCGATGCCGCAGAAGTATTGCCATGATCCTGAACGGTCACAACAACGCGGTCCATCTCGACGCCAAGCTTTTTAGCGGTCGATTGAATGATGCGGATGTTCGCCTGATGGGGGACAACCCAGTTCACATCGTCAGAACCGAGCCCAACCTTTTCAAGTGCGGTGTGAGCGGTCTGTGCGAGCTTTTCGACCGCGTGACGGAAGACCTCTTTGCCCTCCATGCGGAGAACGCCCGTGGTTTGTGTTGAAACGCCACCGTCGACATAAAGCAGATCACGGTAAGAGCCATCAGAGTTGAGGTCGGTCGCAAGAATACCGCGGTCGGTGTTTGCGCCGGTGCCTTCTTCGGCGTCGAGAATCACAGCGCCAGCACCGTCGCCAAAGAGCACGCAGGTCGAACGGTCAGTCCAATCCATGATGCGGCTAAAAGTTTCTGCACCGATCACCATCACGCGGCGCGCTTGGCCCGAAAGGATCAAGGCGTTGGCGTTGGTCAGAGCAAAGACGAAACCTGCGCAAACGGCCTGAACGTCAAAGGCAAATCCCTTGGTATTGCCGATACGGGCTTGGACCATTGTCGCCGCGGACGGAAAAGTCAGATCAGCGGTGGATGTCGCAATGATGATCGCATCAAGATCATCGCCCGTCATGCCAGCCGAGGCAAGTGCAGCTTCTGCAGCTTTGGTCGCAAGATCAGAGGTGGTTTCACCCTCAGCAGCGAAATGACGGCGCTCAATTCCAGAGCGCGCGACAATCCATTCGTTTGTAGTGTCGAGCTTCTCTTCAAAGAAAGAGTTGGGCACCACTCGCTCGGGAAGGTAATGCCCGACGCCTTTGATCACTGCTCTCAAAGTCATTTTCTATCTGCCTTAGCTATCGCTGGCTTGCGATGCGTTGCCGTCTGTTACGGTATCTTGCGCAAGGGCGGCAGCAGATGCAACCCGTGCGGCCAAACGATCTGAAAAGCCTGCTTTGCTCAAGCGGTAAGCAAGAGCAATTGCGGCGCTCACACCTGTCGCGTCCGCAGAGCCGTGGCTCTTGACCACGGTCTTATTGAGGCCGAGGAACACACCGCCGTTGACGCGGCGCGGGTCAACACGTTTGCGCATACGGTTCAACGTGCTCATCGCAAAAATGGCTGAAATCTTGCTGAAAATCGTTGCTTTGAACGACTCTCGCAGCACGCCAGAAATCAAATTGGCAGTGCCTTCACCAGTCTTAAGGGCAACGTTACCGGTGAACCCGTCGGTGACGATCACATCGACTTTATTTGATGGAATGTCGCCGCCTTCAACAAAGCCGATGTATTCAAACTCGCCCTTGCCAGCGACGGTATGAATCATCTCATGCGCGACTTTAAGCTCAGCGCGGCCTTTGTGCTCTTCTACGCCGACGTTCAACAGGCCGACGCGAGGACGCGCTAGGCCCATGCCGTTGCGCGCATAGGAAGCGCCCATCAGAGCATAGGTCAAAAGGTCGTCTTGGTCAGCGCGAATATCTGCGCCTACGTCAAGCACGACGTTGAAACCGTTCTTGTTGAAAGAAGGCCAGAGGCAGGCGATTGCAGGGCGATTCACACCTTCGGCTTTGCGCAGGCGGAGCATGGACATCGCCATGAGAGCGCCCGTGTTGCCACAAGAGACTATCACATCGGCATCACCCGCGCGCACAGCGTCAATCGCTTGCCACATCGAGGTGTTTTTGCCTGAACGAAGAATCTGGCTCGGCTTATCAGTCATTTTTACGACGTCATCCGCGTGGCGGACTTCGATGCGTGTGGCCAAGCCTGTTTTGACGACGAGTGGGGTAAGCTCGTCGCGGCGCCCAAAGACGAGCGCTTTTGCCGTGGGTTCCGATTTTAGAAATAGCGCAAGGCCCGCGACAACAGCCGCAGGCCCTTTATCGCCACCCATGGCGTCAATCGAAAGAACGACAGTTTTGGCGCTAGCCTCGGACGTATCCTGATGGGCATTCGTCATATCTGTCGAGTCCCGCTAGCTTAAGCTGCGTCGTCTTCCAGATCGATTTCGTTTGCCTGAGCAACGACTTCGCGATCAGCGTAGTGGCCGCAGGACGGGCATACGTGGTGCGGACGCTTGAGTTCGCCGCAGGAGGGGCATTCGTTGGGGTTAGCGGCAACGAGCGCGTCATGTGCACGGCGCATGTTGCGGCGCGATTTAGAAACTTTGTTCTGCTGGACGGCCATGTCTCAACCTTTGGATTTAGGGGGCACCATGGCCCGTTGTTTCGTGTTTCGGATGAAATTCTCGGGCGTCATATGTTAAATGACGATCCCTGTCGAGACTCGATCCGAAAGAGGCCGCGAACATACTGCGATTCAGCTATTTCGCAACCCCTATTAAGCGAGGCACCTATTGCCCGTCTTTGTCCTTCTTTTCAAGGCTTTCTTTTAGCGAAGATAGGCCGGCAAAAGGACGGGCATCTTCGTCGCGCATTGGGGTCGTTCCAGGCTGAGAATATACCGCTTCGCCAAGTTCTGCCCCATCTTTGCGCGGAAACTGGGGCAAAGCGAGCGCAAGCGACTCGATCATGACTTCGGCAATATCAAGTGTGTTCGGCAGTTCTTCGACCGAGTCGTCCTCGGGCATTTCAACTTCATCACCTTCGGGCTGCACGAAATCGCGGGCATAAGTGCGAGTAACAGTTTCGTCGATCCGCGTGGTTACAGGTTCGAGCGTCACGACACATTCCTGCATGACCGTTGCGCCGATTTTTCCGCTTAAAACCCAGTCATGCTTGCCCAAAGGCTCAAGGCTGCCTTCAAATCGGAGCTTCTTGATGCCGATGATTCCCAGATCGTCGGCAATTGCTGTGCGTTCGTCTGCTTCGGGAGCAAGAGCAAAGGCGGTATCTTTGCGTCCAGCAAGGTCTGCAAGGCGGATGACATGTGTGGGCAGGGCGGACATTCTGCTTCCATTCTTGAACTAAAGGGTCCCGATGATGTAAGCGGGATGTTAAGGCACATCAAGCCAACGCGAGGGAGCAGCCATGTCAGTCACCAATCGTCGCAAGATCGCAGGTCTTCGCCGCTTTGCTCTTGGCGCGTCGCTGGTCGTCGCCCTTACGGCATGTAGCCCCATCGTGCGCAAGCACGGATATGTGCCCGTAGAAGAGGACCTCGCGCTGGTTCAAGTCGGGACAGACACTCGCGAAACTGTTTTGGATGTCATCGGAGCACCTGTGGCAACAGGATTGCTTGAAGGAGGCGACTATTACTATGTCGCAAGCCACTTTCGTCATTATGGCCCGCTCAAGCCGCAGGAAGTTCAACGAGATGTCGTCGCTGTCGTTTTTGACAGCAAAGGCGTTGTTGCAAACGTAGAGCGCTATGGTCTTGAAGACGGCAATGTTGTCACGCTCTCGCGCCGCGTAACCACGAGCGCCACAGCCGACAAGACATTCTTGCGCCAGCTCTTGGGCAACCTTGGCAACATTGACTCGGGTCAGTTCATCAACTGACCTTGAAATCGGTCCTGTGTTACTGAAATTTCATTAGGCACGCTTGCGCCCTCGGCTTACTCTCAATGCAGTAAATCCATGTGAGAGGCATGTTGCGGGGAAAGTGGAATGAAGCACTCACTTAGTCGCGGGCGATATACTGTTCGGCTTGATGCAAGCGATGCAGATCGCGTTGCTGCGCAACACTTGCGGCACCTGTGTTTCTTTGGCGGCCATGGTCACGATGTTGACCGCTTTGATGCGTATTTTCGGCATATCTTGATAGAAAACCAAAGCGGTGAACTGGTCGCAACCTGCCGTTTTAACTTAGTAAATCCAGAACTGGACACCCGTCAGAGCTATGTCGCGCAGTTCTATGACCTTGCGCCGCTTAGCAGCTTTGGCCGCATGCTCGAGCTGGGTCGGTTTTGCATTAAGCCAAATACGAGGGACGCAGACATCTTGCGCATTTCTTGGGGGGCGTTGGCCGAAGTCGTTGACCAAACCTCGGCGCAATTGTTGATTGGTTGCTCAAGTTTTAAGGGAACTGACCCGAGCGCCTATTTCGACGGTTTTGCGCATCTTCGGGCCAAACATCTTGGCGATATGGCGCTTCTTCCCAAGCGCCGCGCGCGAACCCCTTTTCCGCTCCCGGATGGGGAGCCTGATCCGCGCAACGCTATGAAACAGATCCCGCCGCTTCTGCGAAGCTATTTGATGATGGGTGGCTGGGTCAGCGATCATGGTGTCATCGACCGCGAGATGAACACGCTCCACGTCTTTACAGCAGTGCCCGTAGCCGCAATTTCGCGTGCAAGACAGCGCTCAATCCGCGCTGCAAGCGCATGAAACCCCTTGCAGGATTGCCCGCGCCGTTCTAGCTGAGCGCCATGGCACGCGCACCTCTTCTTCAGATCACCGATATCTCTCTCACTTTTGGTGGAAACCCTGTGTTTTCCGACCTCTCGCTTATGGTTCAGCCTTCGGACCGTGTGGCATTGGTCGGGCGAAACGGCTCGGGTAAGTCTACGCTGATGAAAGTCATGGCAGGGCTCGTCGAGCCTGATGCCGGCGACCGTGTCGTCTCGCCTGGGGTAACCGTCGGTTACATGGAGCAAGAGCCCACGATGGAGGGCTTTGCGACCTTGGGCGATTACGCCGCAAGCGGACTTGAAGAAAGCGAGCGCTACCGTGTGGAAATGGTGGCCGAGGGACTGAAATTCGATCCCGCGCGCTCGGTTGAAACGGCGTCTGGCGGCGAACGCCGCCGCGCCGCGCTCGCCAAACTTATGGCCGAAGCACCCGAACTCATGCTTCTCGACGAGCCGACCAACCACCTTGACATCGAGGCAATCGCGTGGCTCGAAGACGAGCTAAAGAATACCCGTGCAGGCTATGTCATAATTTCGCACGACCGAACGTTCCTTCGCAATTTAACACGTGCAACGCTTTGGATCGACCGCGGAGAAGTGCGCCGTCAAGAGACCGGCTTTGAGGGCTTTGAGGCATGGCGCGACAAAATCTGGGACGAAGAAGACATCGCCCGCCACAAACTTGATCGCAAAATCAAGGCCGAGGCGCGTTGGGCAGTCGAAGGCATCTCGGCGCGCCGCAAGCGCAACATGGGCCGCGTTAGGGCGCTTCAGGACCTTCGCGCAGACCGCGCCAGCCAAATCCGCCGTCAGGGCACTGCAGCCTTGACGCTCGAAGGGGGCACGACCTCTGGTAAGAAAGTCGTTGAAGCCTTTGGTATCTCAAAGGCTTTTGCCGATAAGCCGATTGTTCAGAATTTTTCGCTCACCGTTCAGCGCGGTGACCGTGTTGCCTTTGTGGGCCCAAATGGCGTGGGTAAGACCACGCTCATAAAGATGCTTCTTGGTCAGGAAGAACCAGACAGCGGTAGCATAAAGCTCGGCACCAATCTTGAAACGGCGATTTTCGACCAGACGCGCGCACAGCTCGATCCAGAAATGTCGCTCTGGGATAGCCTTACAGGTGATCCAGAGATGCGCGTCGGAGGTCAAGCGGACCAAGTGATGGTGCGCGGCACACCAAAACATGTTGTGGCTTACCTTAAAGATTTCCTCTTTGACGAGCGGCAAGCGCGCGCGCCTGTCAAATCGCTCTCAGGCGGGGAAAAGGCGCGTCTTTTGCTGGCCAAGTTGATGGCGAAGGAATCGAACTTCCTTGTGCTCGACGAACCGACCAACGATCTCGATATCGAGACGCTCGATCTCTTGCAGGAACTCCTCGACACTTACGAAGGCACTGTTGTGCTCGTGAGCCACGACCGCGACTTCCTTGACCGCGTGGCGACGACTACGATTGCAATGGAAGGTGATGGAAAGGCAACCGTCTATGCAGGCGGGTGGTCGGATTATCAGGCGCAAAAGCCCGAAGCAGCGGCACCCGTGAAGGAAAAGGCGGCTGCAAAGGAACCAGAGAAGCCCGCAGTCAAGGCGCCAGCCAAAAAGTCTGGGCTCTCCTTTACCGAAAAGCATCGTCTCGAAGCGCTACCGGGGATCATGGACAAGTTGCAGGCTGAGATCGCCAAGCTTGAAGAGCTCATGGCAGATCCAGAACTTTTCACCAAAGAGCCTGCAAAATTCCAAAAGGCCACAGATGCTTTGGTTCAACGTCAGACTGCCTTGGCCGAAGCCGAGGACGAGTGGCTCGCCCTCGAGGAAAAGGCCGAAGGTTAACCTTTGGAAATCGCAATGAGGATGATGAACATCGCTGGTACGGCTGCGAGATAGGGGATCATCAAAGCGGCGATACCCCATTTCATAATCGCGACGATCCAAACCGCGAGAATGACGACGAGCGCATAGTAGATGTTTTCTTGATCGCCATAGATCACATCGCGTGCGATCCAGCCGAGCAAAGGGATGGACAAAACCACTCTTGCAAAGAGCGAGGCTTGGGGCGGGATGGGTGTTAAAATACTCATGTCATTTTCTTTATGTATTTTTAAGACAAGAGCGATGCGGTTGCCTGTCGCAGCCCTTAGGGATGCAAAAAGGGACGCGGTTTCGCGTCCCTTGATATTCCGAATATGCGATGAGGATTAGCCGTCGAAGTTGACTTCTTCCATGATGCGAAGTGCTGCTGGGCGGTGGCTGGCGACTTCGGTCAAATCCATGTTGTCGGCGTCAAAGCTGCCCCAGCTCTTGACCAGTTCAGACCACTCGGCACTCTCAAGCACGGGGTATTCGTTGTTGATGTCGGCATAAATGGCCTGCGCCTCCGGGGAGACGAGATATTCCATCAGCTGGAGCGCTTCGTCCTTGTTCGGAGCCGCTTTGGTCATTGCGACGCCCGAAATGTTGACGTGGGTTCCAGTGCCTTCGAAGGTCGGAAAGACGATGCGGACGGAGTTAGCCCATTCGGTCTGTTCAGGATCAGCAAGCATCTGACCCATGTAGTAAGTGTTGCCAAGCGAGATGTCGCATTCACCTGCCCAGATCGCTTTGACCTGAGCGCGGTCATTGCCTTCAGGCTTGCGCGCAAGGTTCTCTTTGATGCCGTTGGCCCATTCGCGGGCATAATCCTCGCCGTGGTGGGCAATCACAGCGGCCAGCATGGCAAGGTTATAGTCATGAACGCCTGAACGGGTGCAAATGCGCCCTTCCCATTTGTCTGAAGCGAGATCTTCATAAGTTGTGACTTCCCCGTCAGCAACGCGTTCGTTCGAGGCATAGACAACGCGGGCGCGGCTGGTGAGGCCAAACCAGAGGTTTTCGGGGCTACGAAGCTGAGCGGGAACAGCAGCGGCGAGGGTTACGCTCTCAACGGGCTGGATCACATCCGCATCAACGATCTGTTGAAGGTTCGCGATGTCTACGGTCATGACGAGGTCTGCAGGCGAGCGTGCGCCTTCGGACTTCAGGCGCTCGACAATCCCGCTTTCAACGTAAGCGAGGTTAACCGCAATGCCGGTCTGAGCGGTGAAAGCATCCATCACCGGCTGGATCAATTCGGGTTGGCGGGTGGTGTAAATGTTGACGTCAGCGAATGCAGGCACAGCCGTTGCAGCGGCGGCGGTAGCGAAAAGAATCGTGCGAATGGTCATGTCGCGCTCCTTGTTAAATTTGAGCCTCATAAACCTGAGTATTTTACTTTGGTCAATACCTGATTTTTTTAATCAGAAAAATGCTCTCCGCTTTTTTCGGCAGCTTTCACTCGGTTCCAAAGGTCGTCCATTTCTTCGAGGTCGCTTTGACTTGGCGTTTTGCCTCGCCGCGTCAAAGCATCTTCTACGGCATTGAAACGCCTTGTGAATTTTGCGTTTGTGCCGCGAAGCGCGGTTTCGGGGTCGATCCCAAGGTGTCGCCCGAGGTTGACCAACACAAATAGAAGGTCTCCAAATTCTTCTTCGATCTCGGTCTGAGTAAGCGTCTCGCGGGCTTCAACCAATTCGCGGCTTTCCTCGACAATCTTGTCGATCACCTCATCGGTCGAGGG
Source organism: Marivivens sp. (assembly GCA_038133925.1). Lineage (GTDB taxonomy): Bacteria > Pseudomonadota > Alphaproteobacteria > Rhodobacterales > Rhodobacteraceae > Marivivens. The sequence goes on from JAYPUF010000012.1 coordinate 29,631, forward strand.
CCAGTCGAACCCCACACGCGCGGCGCGCTTTTGCAGCTTCAAAGCCCGCATGAGTGCAGGCAAACCTGCTGCCACTCCGTCCAATGTGCGGGTTTCCTTTTTCCCCGCACGCTCTGCCGCTTTGATCTTTTCCCAATCTATTGTTTGCTGCTCAGCGCTTTTGTCTCGACTTTCGTCACCAAAAACATGCGGGTGACGGCTTACCATTTTGTCCGAGACGTTTTTCGCCACCGCGTCAAAATTGAATAGGCCTGCTTCGGACGCCATCTGCGAATGGAATACGGTCTGGAGGAGCAAATCCCCAAGTTCACCCTCAAGCTCGCTCCACGCCTCGCGCTCAATCGCATCGGCGACTTCATAGGCTTCTTCGATGGTGTAGGGCGCTATGGTCGAGAAGTCTTGTTCGATGTCCCAAGGGCATCCTGTCTCGCGGTTTCTTAGGCGACGCATGATCTCCAAAAGCCGTGGAAGGCCACCGTTTGGGTCGTGCACAAGTGCGTCAGAAGTCGTTTGGTCCATTGCGGCGGCTCGTGATTTGGGGTTCTTTGAACAAAACCTACTCGCACGAACCAGAGAGTCCACCCATGCCGGTCCTGAACCGCATTGCCGATTATGCAGAAGACATGAAAGTCTGGCGTCATTGGCTGCACCGTCACCCCGAAATCGGCTTTGATTGCCACAAGACTGCGGCCTTTGTGGTGGAGCGTCTGCGCGAGTTCGGTGTCGATGAAATCCATGAGGGCATCGCCCAGAGCGGCGTGGTCGCGATCATCAACGGCACGGGCGAGGGGCCGACGATTGGTCTTCGCGCCGACATGGACGCGCTTCCTATGCAAGAAAAGACAGGGCTTGCCTACGCCTCTGAAACAGATGGACGGATGCATGCTTGTGGCCATGATGGTCATACGACCATGCTCCTTGGGGCGGCCCGTTATCTGGCTGAGACGCGGCGGTTCAAGGGCAAAGTGGCGCTTGTCTTTCAACCCGCCGAAGAAGACGGTGGCGGTGCAGGCGTCATGGTCGACGAGGGCGTCTTGGATCGTTTCGGTATCAAGGAAATCTATGCGATTCACAGCGCACCAGGCACCAAGCTGGGCGAGTTCTACACGACCCCCGGACCGATCATGGCTGCGGTCGATGACTTTTCGATCCATATCAAGGGAAAGGGCGGTCATGCCGCAATGCCCCACGAAACGGTAGACCCGATCATGGCAGCAGTGGCGATTGTCCAAGCGCTCCAGACGATCCCAAGTCGCAATCATTACGCGCTTCAGGACTTGGTGCTTTCTGTCACGCAAATCCATTCGGGAAGTGCGAATAACGTCGTGCCGGAAGGTGCCTTTATCAACGGCACGGTGCGCACATTTGACAAAGACGTGCAGGACATGGTGATCCGCCGCATGGAAGAGGTCGTCGCAGGACAGGCCTCTGCCTATGGGGTCATGGCCGTGTTGGATTATCACAAGGAATATCCCGCCACGATCAATGATCCCGCCAAGACCGATTTCGCCGCAGATGTCGCCGAAGAGATCGCGGGCCAAGGCCGCGTCGATCGCAATGCAGGGCGCGAGATGGGGGCCGAGGATTTTGCCTATTTCCTAGAGGAGTGCAAAGGTGCCTACCTCTTTATCGGCAACGGCGACTCCGCAGGGCTTCATCACCCCGAATATAATTTTAACGATGAGGCCGCGCCTGTCGGCGCATCCTTCTTTGCAACTTTGGTTGAGCGAGCGTTGCCACTCGGCTCTTGACGAAGTCCGCGCCACGGGTCTTTCTGCCCTTAATTTGATCAAAAGGAGAGAGCGATGGCGCTCGAAGATGCAAAGTCCCAAATCGACTTGGCTTTTACCCGCAAAGAAAAGCGCGGGCTGGCTTATGAGAACGCTTTTGGCGGTGCGACTTCGTTCTTGCGACGGCTTTATACCAAGGATCTCGACGGTGTTGATCTCGCCGTTACGGGTGTACCTTTTGACCAAGGTGTGACGAACCGCACGGGGCCGCGTTTTGGCCCGCGCGCGATCCGTGAGGCTTCGACGCTTCAGCCCTATGATCCGCCCTATGGTTGGGGCTTTGATCCGCTGGGCGAATATTCGATCATTGATTATGGGGATCTGGCTTTTGACTATGCGCACACGCCGAGCTTTCCTGAAAAGCTCACCGAGCATATCCGCACGATCCTAAATGCGGGCGCTGGATCTGTGGTCCTTGGCGGCGATCACTTTGTGACGCTCCCCATTCTGCGCGCCTATGCCGAAAAGTTCGGTCCTGTTGCCGTGATCCATTTCGACGCGCATTCTGACCTTTGGCAGGATGACGACATGGACCGTCTCGACCACGGAACCTTTATGTATAAGGCCGTCAAATCCGGTCTCGTTGATGTCGAGCACTCACTCCAGATTGGTATCCGTACTGAGTGCGAAGACTACCAAGGCATGCGCTACATTGATGCTCGCACGGTCCATGAAAAGGGCACGCCGTGGGTCGTGAGTGAGGCAAAGAAGATGGTGGGCGATCGTCCGACCTATATCACCTTTGACATTGACGCATTGGACCCAGCATTTGCGCCAGGCACAGGGACGCCCGTTTGGGGCGGTCTCGCAAGCTGGCAGGCAGCGGCGATGCTGCGTGATCTCGCGGGGATCAACCTTGTCGGTGCGGACGTTGTCGAGGTCTCGCCTCCCTTTGATCATGGAAATATCACGGCTGTCGCGGGGGCACATGTGGCCATGGAGCTTTGCGCGCTCTACTGTTGGAACCTAAAGCACCGAAAATAAGGACCGTCCTTCGTGAAAACCGCCGTTTTTCTGATCCTCTTTGCTTTCGTCTTTGCACTCTTTTACGTGCGCCTATCGCCCACCAGCGTCGGTGATTGGCATGTTGCACCTCAGGCGCTTGATGTGGGCGACTATCCGCAAATGGGCGGCTTTACCGCTGTGCGCGAGGCGGGGGCCGTGAGCTTGCTGGATGTAGAGCGTGTTGCACTCGCCACCCCGCGCACCAAGCGGATCGCAGGCTCAGTCGAGGAAGGGCGGATCACCTATGAGACCCGCTCGCTTCTTTGGGGGTTCCCAGATTACACGACCGTCTCGCTCGTCGAAGGCAAGCTTACGATACAGGCTCGCCTTCGTTTCGGGCGCTCGGACTTGGGAGTGAACGGCAAGCGCGTAAAGGCGTGGCTCTCGGAATTGGGTCTCTGACCCACTTGACGCCTTGCGTTCCATAATGGAAAGCAGTGCCATGATACCCAATGATAAACTTGATCAGATCATCTCTCGCTTTCAGTTCGTAGAAGCCAAGCTCTCGAGCGGGGTTTCAGGCGCTGAGATCGCGGAACTGAGTCGCGAATACTCCGAGCTTAAGCCCGTTGTTGAGACCATCACCGACTATCGCCGTGTCGTTGCCGATTTGGCAGAAGCCGAAGCCATGCTTCGCGACCCCGAAATGCGTGAACTGGCAGAAGAAGAGTTTCCGCGTCTCAAGGAAGAACGCGAAGAAAAGGAACATGCAGTTCAGCTTGCGCTATTGCCCAAAGATGCTGCTGATGGACGTCCTGCTCTCGTCGAAATTCGTCCTGGGACGGGGGGGGATGAGGCCTCGCTTTTTGCTGGGGATTTGTTGCGGATGTATCAACGCTATGCCGAAGGACAGGGTTGGAAGTTCGAAATCCTAGAAGAACAGCAAACCGAACTCGGCGGTATCAAAGAAGTTACGGCCCGTGTTGTCGGGGACGGCGTTTTTGCCCGTCTCAAATACGAAAGTGGTGTGCACCGCGTGCAGCGCGTTCCCGAGACCGAGAGCGGCGGCCGTATCCACACTTCGGCGGCGACCGTCGCGGTTCTGCCCGAAGCGCAGGACGTCGATATCCAGATCAATGCCAATGACATCCGTATCGACACCATGCGCTCGTCTGGTGCGGGTGGCCAGCACGTGAATACCACCGACTCGGCGGTTCGTATCACGCACTTGCCCTCGGGTATCGTTGTGACCTCCTCGGAAAAGTCACAGCACCGTAACCGTGAGATCGCGATGCAGGTGCTCAAGACGCGCCTCTTTGACATGGAGCGCCAGCGACTTGCGGACGAGCGGTCCGCAGATCGAAAATCTCAAGTGGGGTCGGGGGATCGGTCCGAGCGTATTCGCACGTATAACTTCCCTCAGGGCCGTATGACTGACCACCGGATCAACATGACGCTCTATCGCCTTGACCAAATCATGCAGGGTGATTTGGATGAAGTAATCGATGGTCTCATTTCTGACGCCCAAGCGACCATGCTCGCGGAGATGGAAGGGTGATACGCCCAAGCGGTTCCATGCTGCTTGCACGTGGCGTGCGACAGCTGACCGAAGCAGGTGTACCTGATGCGCCCCGCGATGCGCGGCGTCTCTTGGCACATGCGACAGGGGTCGAGGCAGGACGCCTAACCCTTGTTCTCCCTGAACCTGTCAGTGTCGAAGCCGAAGCAGAGTTCGCCGCGCTCCTTCAGCGGCGATGCGCCCGCGAACCTGTCTCTCATCTCGTGGGCAAGCGCATGTTCTATGGGCGTCAATTCGAGGTGAATCGCTTTGTCCTCGATCCGCGTCCAGAAACTGAAATCCTCGTCGAGGCTGCACTCCAGCGATCCTTTGCAAGGGTGCTCGATCTTGGCACTGGGTCGGGTTGCATTCTTCTCACACTTTTGGCCGAGGTGCCTGAGGCCGTCGGCGTTGGGGCAGACCTTTCTGCCGAGGCACTGATCGTCGCCAAGCGAAATGCCGCTGCTTTGGGGCTTTCTGAGCGCGCGCAATATGTTCAATCCAATTGGAGCGAGGCGGTTGAAGGGAGCTTTGACCTGATCGTATCCAACCCGCCCTATATTGCACTGTCCGAAATGCCCGATCTTGCCCCAGAAGTGCGCGAGTATGAGCCTGAAATGGCCCTTACTGATGGCGCCGATGGATTAGAGGCCTATCGTGCGATTGCCGAGGGGCTGCATAGGCTGCGAGCGGGCGGTGACGCTTTCTTTGAGATTGGGCCAACTCAAGGAATGGCGGTCAAAGCAATTTTTCATCCAAAGGGATTCGAGCGCGTCGAAATCATCCAAGACCTCGATGGTCGCGACCGCGTGGTCGCTTGCTACTGCAAAACGCCTAATTTGTGAGACTTTGATTTAACTTTTAGGTTTGAAAGATCACTTTTCACTTGTCTTTACCCCGTCAAGGTGTTTACTCAGCGACATCGGTAGGAGAGAGGTTGAGCCTCACCCCCGGTGTTCGCCAATACATCGCACGGACCTGACACCGCCCAAAGCGCGTAGATGGACTAAAGCGCAACGAGCATTAGCTGAACGAAAGTGCGTTCATGAGATCATCCAAGTCACGGTCGCGGAACAAAAACCGCAACAATCGTCCTTCGGGCGGCAACATTATCAACCGAGTTTTTGATAGCTCGGGTCCCGATGGGAAAGTTCGCGGCACCCCGCAACAGATCATCGATAAATACACTCAGCTTCATCGCGACGCACAGCTCGCTGGCGACCGCGTGGCCGCTGAGAACTTTGCGCAGCACGCAGAACATTATCTGCGGATGCTTGCCGAGGCGCAGCGCGAAGTCGACAAGGCCCGCGAAGAACAGGAAGAGCAGAACCGCCAGCGTCAGGCTGAGCGTGATCGCGAACGTTCTGAGCGCATGAAAGCTCAGGAAGATGCCGCAAACGGAGCCGATACCGATGCATCCGCAGAGGTCGAGGCACCGTACGAAGCATCCTCTGATTTCGTAGAAGATACGAGCGACGAGGGCGACGAGGAAAGCAATCTCGTTGAAACGCCAGAGAACAAGCCGGCAAGGCCCAAGGCTCCGCGCAAACCTCGTGCGCCGCGTAAGCCACGCGCTCCCAAAGACGATGGTGAAGCGCCTCAGGCATCCGAGCCTTCGGCAGCAGCAGAATAAAGAAAACCCCGATCCTAGGATCGGGGTTTTTCATTAGGAGGCGCTCTTGATTGATCGGGCAAGGGCGCAAAAAGCCTCAAGCCCGATTTGCTCCGCTCGCTCTGTCGGCGGTATGCCCGCCGCGGCGAGATGCTCTTCAATATCGGGTGCTACGCCCTTGAGCGAAGCACGAAGCATTTTCCTGCGTTGATTAAAGGCGGCGGCGACCACGCGAGACAGCGTCTGAGCGTCAGCTTCAAAGCGCGGCGCGGGGAGGGCGGTCAAATGCACAACTGCGGATGAAACTTTGGGCGGCGGTGTAAAGGCCTGTGGGGGCAGATCAATCACAATCCGTGCATCCGCGCGCCATTGTGCAAGAAGTGCGAGGCGGCCATAAGCCTTGCTCCCTGGTTTGGCGACGATCCGTTCGGCAACTTCCTTTTGGAACATCAACGTAAGAGACGTCCAGAAAGGCGGCCATTCCTTAGGCGTGAGCCAGCGAACCAACAGTTCGGTTCCAACGTTATAGGGAAGGTTCGCCGCGATCTTGATCGGCGGGGTGAGATACTCAAGCGGGTTGATCTCAAGAGCGTCGCCATTGATCACTTTGAGCCGACCATCGTAGGCCGCTGAAATCTCGGCCAAAGCGGGAAGGCAGCGCTCGTCTTTTTCGATGGCAAGCACGC
>JAYPUF010000013.1:0-36051 GCA_038133925.1 Marivivens sp.
TTGAATCGATCACCTCGATCCGCAAGCGTTTCGTGACCCCGGGTATGTCGCTCGGTGCACTGTCGCCCGAAGCGCATAAGCTTCTCAACGTTGCCATGAACCGCATCGGCGCCAAGTCCGACTCGGGCGAAGGCGGCGAGGATCCGGCACACTTCGTTCCGGAACCGAACGGCGACAACCCTTCGGCCAAGATCAAGCAGGTCGCTTCGGGCCGTTTCGGCGTCACCGCTGAATACCTGAACCACTGTGAAGAGCTTGAGATCAAAGTCGCTCAGGGTGCAAAGCCGGGTGAAGGTGGTCAGCTGCCGGGCATGAAGGTCACCGACCTGATCGCGCGTCTGCGTCACTCGACCAAAGGCGTGACCCTGATCTCGCCGCCGCCGCACCACGACATCTATTCGATCGAAGACCTTGCTCAGCTGATCTACGATCTCAAGCAGATCAACCCGCGCTGTAAGGTAACGGTCAAGCTCGTAGCGTCGTCGGGCGTCGGCACCATTGCCGCTGGCGTTGCAAAGGCCAAGGCAGACATCATTCTGATCTCAGGCCACAACGGCGGCACGGGCGCGTCACCTGCGACCTCGATCAAATACGCTGGCCTGCCATGGGAAATGGGTCTGACCGAGGCCCATCAGGTTCTCTCTATGAACAACCTGCGTGAGCGCGTGACGCTTCGTACCGACGGCGGTCTTCGTACGGGTCGTGACATCGTGATGGCAGCAATGCTTGGTGCTGAAGAATACGGCATCGGCACCGCCGCTCTGATCGCAATGGGCTGTATCATGGTGCGTCAGTGCCAATCGAACACCTGCCCTGTTGGCGTCTGCACTCAGAAAGAAGAGCTCCGTGCCAAATTCACCGGCACTGCGGACAAGGTTGTGAACCTGATCACCTTCTACGCAACCGAAGTGCGCGAAATCCTCGCGTCCATCGGTGCTCGTAGCCTTGATGACGTGATTGGCCGTGCGGATCTTCTCACTCAGGTCAGCCGTGGTTCGGCTCACCTCGATGACCTTGACCTTAACCCGCTCCTCATCACTGTCGATGGCGCAGACAAGATCAAGTACGACCGCAACAAGCCGCGCAACGTTGTGCCCGATACGCTTGACGCAGAAATCGTTCAGGACGCAGCCCGCTTCCTCAACGATGGCGAAAAGATGCAGCTCGAATATGCAGTGCAAAACACGCTCCGCACCATCGGCACGCGCACCTCGTCGCACATCGTCAAGAACTTCGGCATGCGCAACAACCTTCAGCCCGACCACCTCACGGTCAAGCTCAAGGGGTCCGCAGGTCAGTCGCTCGGTGCCTTCGGTGCTCCGGGCCTCAAGATCGAAGTGTCGGGCGATGCAAACGACTACGTCGGCAAAGGTCTGTCGGGTGCAACCGTTGTGGTTCGTCCTCCAATGAACTCGCCGCTGGTCGCCTCCGAGAACACCATTATCGGTAACACCGTGCTCTACGGTGCGACTGACGGTTATCTCTTTGCGGCTGGCCGTGCAGGTGAGCGCTTTGCCGTCCGTAACTCGGGCGCCAAGGTTGTCGTCGAAGGCTGTGGCTCCAACGGTTGTGAATACATGACCGGCGGCGTTGCTGTGATCCTCGGGTCTATTGGTGCCAACTTCGGTGCTGGTATGACGGGCGGTATGGCCTATCTCTACGATGCCGACGGCGCTGCCGAGTCGATGATCAACATGGAGTCGCTGGTGACGTGCCCTGTGACTGTCGAACATTGGGAAACCGAGCTTCGCGGCCTGATCGAGCGTCATGCCAAGGAAACAGGAAGCCGCAAGGCCGCCGACATTCTTCAGCACTGGGAATCCGAAAAGGCCAAGTTCATTCAGGTTTGCCCCAAGGAAATGCTTATCCACATTCCTCAGCCGTTGTGGATCGAAGAAAAAGCAGTTCCTGCCGAGTAATCGGACAATAATCAAAGTCAAAGCCCCTGCATCTGCGGGGGCTTTTTCGTTTTTAAGATTACTTTCCTTAACGCGTCTTCCCCTGTAATCTTCCGCCATGGCAAAAAAGAGCAGCAAGAAAAGCATCGCCATCACAGGTCGCATCGACGGATGGAAAACAAAAGCAAAGCGCTGGAGCCTCCGCGCTGTGCTTGCTGCTGTCGTGCTTGTTGCCGTGGGGATTGTCAGCTTTTCGGTCATCAACCCACCGACAACGCCCTATATGTTCTCCGAAGGTCGCCGCATCGGAAATATAGACCACCAGTGGGTTCCGATGGAAGAGATCGCCCCCGTTATGGCTCGCTCTGTCGTTGCTGCGGAGGACGCGAATTTTTGCCTGCACTGGGGTCTAGACCTCACCGCGATCCGCGCCGCACTTGCAGATGGGGCAAATCGCGGTGGCTCGACCATCTCGCAGCAGGTCGTCAAGAACGTCTACCTCTGGCAGGATCGCAGTTGGCTTCGTAAAACGCTCGAAGCCTTGCTCACCCCGCTCATGGAGGCCGTTTGGACCAAGCGACGTGTGCTTGAAGTTTACCTCAACGTTGCCGAATTCGACACGGGCGTGTTCGGCGTCGAAGCCGCTGCTCAGCACTACTTTGGCGTTCCTGCTTCAGAATTAGACCCGACCGAAGCCGCTCGCCTTGCCGCAGTTCTCCCCGATCCAAAGGATCGTTCCGCATCCAATCCTACCAACTATATCCGACGCCAATCTTCGCGCATCTTGGATGGCGCGGCCACGATCCAAGCGGATGGCCGCGCAAGCTGCTTTGAAGACGGCTGAAAAGCGGAACAGCCATTGATCAAGCGCCCTCGTTGCGGCATTGAAGTCCCAAATCCGAAATCAGAGTTTGATTTATGAACCGTCTGTATCATTTCCCGTTGTCGCCGTTTTCCCGCAAAGTGCGCCTTGTTCTCGCTGAAAAGAGGATCGAGGTAGAGCTGGTAGAAGAGCGGTATTGGGAACAAGATGCAGAGTTCATGCGCCGCAATCCTGCGGGCAAGGTGCCTGTGCTCAAGATGGGCAACAAATTCTACACCGAGAGCCAAGCGATATGCGAATTCCTCGAAGAGCTACACCCGACCCCCGCGCTCATGCCCAAAGGGGCCGAGGCGCGGTATGAAGTGCGCCGCATCGTCGGTTGGTTTGACGACAAGTTCTATAACGAAGTCACTTGCAAGCTCTTGGGCGAACGCGTCTTCCGCAAGGTGATGGGCACAGGCTATCCCGATAGCACCAACGTCAAAGCTGGGGCCAAGGCGATCAAGTATCACCTCGACTATATGGCGTGGCTCCTCGAGAAACGCCGCTGGCTTGCGGGCAATGATCTGACCATAGCGGACTTTGCCGCCGCTGCGCATCTGTCGTGCCTCGATTATATTTCGGACGTCGATTGGAACCGATCCGAGATCGTCAAAGACTGGTACGCCAAGATCAAGAGCCGCCCAGCCTTCCGCTCGATCCTTGCCGATCAGCTTCCGGGGTTCCCGCAGCCCTCACATTATTCCGACCTCGATTTCTGAACTGATGCGCGAGAAGCTGGAAGCCTACGCCAAGGAAGCTGGTTTCGCGAAGCTGGGGATATGCCGCCCCGATGCCCTGCCCGAATTGGCCGAGCGTCTTCAAACCTTTGTGGACGAGGGCCGTCACGGCGACATGGCGTGGATGGCTGACCGTATGCATTGGCGCGGCAACCCCGCCGCCCTCTGGCCCGAGGCGCGCTCCGTCATCATGCTCGCCGAACCCTACACGCCCCAGCATGACCCCCTTGTAGTTCTCGGCAAACCCGACCGCGCGGCCATCTCGGTCTATGCCCAGAACCGCGACTACCACGATCTGGTAAAGAAACGGCTCAAGGCTGTGGGCCGCTGGCTCATCGACCAAGCCCCCGGCACCGAGATCAAGGTCTTTGTCGACACCGCCCCCGTCATGGAAAAGCCCCTCGCACAGGCCGCAGGTCTTGGCTGGCAGGGCAAGCATACAAACCTTCTTGGCCGCGATCTGGGGAGCTGGTTTTTCCTCGGAGCGATTTTCACGACGCTTAAACTACCCGTCGATGAGCCCGAGCAAAGCCACTGTGGTTCCTGCCGCGCCTGCCTCGACGCCTGTCCGACAGATGCTTTTCCTGCGCCCTATCAGCTCGACGCGCGGCGCTGTATTTCGTATCTCACCATCGAGTTCGGCGGCGAGGTGCCCCATGACCTTCGCGAAAAGATGGGTAACCGCATTTACGGCTGCGACGACTGCCTTGGGGTCTGTCCTTGGAACAAGTTTGCCGCCGACGCCCGCGAGATGAAATATGCCGCCCGTCCCGAGTTGATCGAACCCAAACTCTCCGAGCTTGCCATGCTCGACGACACCGCATTCCGAACGCTGTTTAGCGGGTCCCCGATCAAGCGCATCGGGCGCAATCGCTTCATCCGAAACGTACTTTATGCGATCGGTAACTCTTCGGATCTCTCGCTTCTCCCCTCGGCGCAATCCCTCCTGACAGACCCTGACCCCGTCGTGGCTGATGCTGCGCGTTGGGCCGTTTCCCGCCTGCAAAACTAAACCAGTCGAAAATTACGTCAAAAAATGCTAGTCTGGCCTTCTATCAAAAGGAGGACTGCTCATGCATCGTCATATCATTGACCGTCCCACCGAGGCCAAAGACAGCATTCGTCTGAGCCAATTTCTCAAGATAGAAACCCAAGAAAAACCCCACCCAGCTATGCGTGATCTGCACCGGCAAACACACGACCGAAGCACCTCCGCTCGGCTAAAGGCATTTACCAAGATCGAGCGCGGCTATCTTGCTTGACCTTTGGCTTGGGCTCTGATGCTCTAACCGCATAGCCAAAAGCCCGAGGTCAAAATGCAACCGCTCAGAGGCGTGATTTACAAACTCCTAGCGGTGTCCTTTGGCGTTGTCATGTCGTCGATGATTAAGCACGTCTCGGATACGATCCCTCCGGGCGAGGCTGTTTTCTTTCGCTCGTTCTTTGCGATCCCCGTGATCGTGGTCTGGCTGATGTATCGCGGTGAACTGGGTTCAGGCCTCAAGACCAAGAACCCACTCGGTCATTTCTGGCGCGGGCTCATTGGAACGTCTGGGATGGCCTTTGGATTTGCGAGCCTCGGTCTCCTTCCGCTCCCCGAAGTCACAGCCATCAGCTATCTCGCCCCGATCCTCGTGGTGATCTTTGCAGCGATGTTCCTCAACGAAGACGTCGGTCCCTATCGGCTCGGCGCTGTTGCACTTGGGCTTGTTGGGGTTGGGGTTATTCTCACCCCTCGTCTTTCCTTCGAAACCGCGACGGAAAACCCGCTTGCGATGCTCGGAGTTATGACCGCCTTGGCAAGCGCAGTTTCGGCCTCGCTTGCGCAGGTCTTCGTGCGCAAACTCACCCGCACCGAGGACACGGCAACCATCGTCTTCTGGTTCTCCGTAACTGCGACCGTCCTGTCGCTTTTCACGATTTACTGGGGCTGGGTGATCCCGACCTCGACAGAGGCTGCTTTTCTCGTCGGCGCGGGCTTTCTCGGCGGCATTCTCCAGATTTTCCTGACCTCAAGCTATCGCTACGCCGACGCCTCTCTCATCGCGCCCTTCGATTATACCTCGATGCTTTTCGCAATATTGATCGGCTTTTTCATCTTTGACGAACTGCCGACGCGCGCCACGCTGATCGGTGCATCCATCATCATTATCGCTGGGATCATCATCATCCTGCGCGAGCGACACCTTGGGATTGAACGCGCGAAACAACGCAAAGCTATGACCCAACAAGGATAAACGCCGGCCCATTTCTGGACCGGCGCTTCATTTTGTCTAACTTCGGGTCGCTTAGGCGCGAACGAGCTTTTCGTAGCTCTCCGAGATATCGCGGCAGATCGCGCCGACTTCAAAGTTATAATCGCCGATCTGTCCAACTGGGGTAACTTCAGCAGCCGTGCCGGTGAGCCAGCACTGCTCGAACCCTTCGAGCTCCTCAGGCATGATGTGGCGTTCGTGAACGGTAAGGCCCTTTTCCTTCAGCATACCGATGACGGTCTGACGGGTGATGCCGTTGAGGAAACAGTCAGGCTTGGGCGTGTGAATCTCGCCGTCCTTGACGAAGAAGATGTTTGCGCCGGTCGCTTCGGCAACATAGCCGCGATAGTCGAACATCATCGCGTCCGAACAGCCTTTGGCTTCTGCGGCGTGCTTGGACATGGTGCAGATCATGTAAAGACCGGCAGCCTTGGCTTCGCAAGGAATGGTCGCGGGATCAGGGCGACGCCATTTCGCGATGTCGAGCTTGGCGCCCTTCATCTTTGCGTCGCCATAGTAGTTGCCCCACTCCCATGCAGCGACTGCGAACCGAACGGGGTTACGCTTGGAGGCGACACCCATGTCTTCGCCCGCGCCGCGCCATGCTATGGCACGTACGTATGCGTCGGTCCAACCGTTGGCCTTGAGCACTTCGTATTTCGCCGCTTCGATCTCTTCGATGGTGTAGGGAATTTCGAAATCCAAAAGGTTGGCCGAGCGCTTAAGACGCTCCGAGTGCTGTACGCCTTTGAAAATCTTGCCGTTATAGCAACGCTCGCCTTCAAAGACCGAAGATGCGTAGTGCAGCGCGTGGGTCAACAGGTGCACCTTGGCGTCGCGCCATTCGACCAGCTTACCGTCCATCCAAATTTTGCCGTCGCGATCGTCGTAGGCACCAGCCATTTTTAGACCCTTCCATTTCCTTTTGTTTCGCAATCAGGTCCACATCGGACATAATATTGCGCTGATTTGCGGATTCGCTACCAGTTGATACTTGGAATGTCAACAAGGCTGACGTATCTTGGTCGCACTCTTGGAGGGTCAGTGCATGAATGATGTCGCAGGTGGTCAGTCGCTTCTTTACCTAACGGATGAACAGCTCCGCAAAGGGATCGAGGCAATGTTCTTTGCCTATCGCGGGTTCACTGCTGACCCCGATCGGATACTGGAAGACAAGTCCTATGGCCGCGCCCATCACCGCGCTGTTCACTTCATTCATAGAAGCCCCGGGACAACTGTAAATAATCTCCTTTCAATCTTGGGTGTTACAAAGCAATCCCTCAATCGTGTGTTGCGCAGCTTGATCGAAGACGGTTTGGTCGAGAGCAGGGTTGGAAAAGAAGACAAGAGGGAGAGACATCTCTATCTTACCGACACAGGGGCCGCTCTCGAGCGGGAACTGTCCGATGCCCAGCGCGAGAGGATGCGCGCGGCTTATCGTGCCGCCGGACCTCAGGCTGTGGCGGGTTTTAGGCAGGTGCTCGAGGCTATGATGGATGTAGAAATGCGGCGTCATTACGAGGCGCTGAAGGACAAGACGACATGAGTGCTGATCTCGCACACCTTTTGATCGTAGACGATGACGAGCGGATCAGGTCGCTCCTCCAAAAGTTCCTCGTCAAGCATGGGTTCCTTGTGAGCATTGCACGCGATGCTGCCCATGCGAGACGACTGTTGGCGGGGCTAGAGTTCGACCTCATCGTCTTGGATGTCATGATGCCAGGTGAGGACGGCATCAGCCTATGTGCTGCGCTCCGTCAAAAGCTTTCGACGCCAATCATGCTCCTGACGGCCAAGAGCGAGACGAGCGACCGTATCTCGGGGCTTGAGGCAGGGGCTGATGATTACCTTGCCAAGCCGTTCGAACCCAAGGAACTCCTCCTTAGGATCAACGCTATTCTGCGCCGTGTTCCTCAGGCCGAAATTGCGCCCGTGAAGCCCAAAGTTATCAACCTCGGCCCGCTTCGCTATGACACCGAGCGGAACGAGTTGTGGCATGATAAAGCCCTTGTGCGTCTGACCGCGACCGAGAACCAGCTTATGAAGATCTTCTCTGCGGCGGCGGGCGAGACTTTTTCTCGTGGGCGTTTGGTGGACGAGCTGTCACGTTCAGGTGGCCAGACCCAAGAGCGTGCAGTGGACGTTCAAATTACGCGCCTGCGCCGCAAGATCGAAAGCGACCCGAAACAGCCACGCTATCTCCAGACGGTAAGAGGCGAAGGCTATATGCTTGTGCCGGATTGATCCCATGACCACTGCTTTGATTACCCATCCCGATTGCCTTGGGCATGTGAATCCCAATGGCCACCCCGAACAGGTCGCGCGGCTCGATTTCGTGCTCAACGCCTTGGACGGTATCCCGCTGACCAAGATGCTTGCGCCCTTGGCGGCCGAGAGTGACCTTTTGCTGGTGCATCCCAAGTCCTATGTGGACCGCATCAAGGCCAAGGCCCCCGACCAAGGGATCGTTCAGCTTGACGAGGACACTTGGATGTCCAAGGGCTCGCTTGCCGCAGCCTATCGCGCCGCGGGGGCCGCCGTGCGTGCGGTTGATGTTGTGCTTGGTGGCGAGGCGCAGAACGCCTTTGCTGCGATCCGTCCGCCGGGGCACCATGCGGAAAAGACCACGCAGATGGGGTTCTGCCTCTTCGGGAATGTGGCTATCGCGGCCAAGTATGCGCTGGAGCATCACGGGCTGAAACGGGTCGCCATTGTCGACTTTGACGTCCACCATGGCAATGGCACCCAAGACCTTCTCCAAGAGGACGAGCGGGTGCTTTTCGTCTCGTCCCACCAGCGCCCTCTTTGGCCCGGTTCGGGTGATCCCGAGGACACAGGCGAGTTCGACAATGTGATTAACATTGGTTTCCTACCTGGATCGGATGGGAACCTGTTTCGCAAGGTCTATGAGCGGGATGTCTTTCCACGGATCGAAGCCTTTAAGCCCGAATTGATTCTCGTCTCGGCAGGGTTTGATGCCCATCGCGCCGATCCTCTGGCTCAGCTCGAGTTCGAAACCGAGGATTTTGCTTGGGTCACGGGACGAATTTGTGATCTTGCAGATAAACATTGCCAAGGCCGCGTGGTATCCGCACTCGAAGGCGGTTATGATCTTGATGCTTTGGCAGAGAGCGCTGCCGCACACGTAAGAATACTGGAGGAACGTGGCCGATGACCGATACCCCCGTGAGTGAGATGAGCTTTGAGGCTGCGATCAAGGAACTCGAAGCCGTTGTGAACAAGCTGGAGCACGGCGAAGTTGCTCTTGAGGATTCGATTGCGCTTTACGAACGCGGTGCGGCTCTCAAGGCGCGGTGCGAAGCTAAGCTAAAGGAAGCCGAGGAAAAGGTCGCCAAGATCACCTTTGGTGCCGATGGCGCACCAAGCGGCACTGCCCCTCTCGACGCTGGCTAAGATGTCGTTCCAAGAGGCGCTGACCTGCGCCAGACAGATTTCCGAGGACCGTATCTCGCGGGCGCTGAATGGCGTCGATCTGCCGGTGGCAGAGGCGATGCGCTATGCGGTGTCAGGCGGCAAGGGGCTTCGCGGGTTTCTCGTGATCGAAGGCGCGCGGCTTCATGGGGTCGAGGACGCGACCGAGGCGGCAGCGGCGATCGAGGCCGTCCATGCCTACAGCCTTGTGCATGATGATATGCCTTGCATGGATGATGACGACTTGCGCCGTGGTCAGCCGACTGTGCATCGCAAGTGGGATGAAGCCACTGCGGTGCTTGCGGGCGATGCGCTCCAGTCTTTGGCTTTCGAGCTTTTGGCAGATGCCAAATGTTCCGCCGAGGCGCGGCTTGACCTGATCCGAAGCTTTGCCGTCGCGGCGGGTGTGCGCGGAATGGTCGGCGGTCAGGCGATGGACATCGCCGCCGAGACGGCCAAGGCGCCTTTGACGCTTGAACAGATCACGCGGCTTCAGGCAGGAAAAACAGGCGCTCTGATTACCTGGTCCGCCATTGCGGGGCCGATGATGGCAGGGACGGATGTGACGCCGCTTAGGACCTATGGCGATGCGCTGGGCCTTGCGTTCCAGATTGCCGATGACATTCTCGATGTCGAAGGGGATCAGGCGACCGTGGGCAAGGCGCTCCGCAAGGATGATGCAGCAGGCAAAGCGACCTTTGTGTCGCTCCTCGGACTGGAGGGTGCGAAAATCCGCGCAAATCAGCTCGTGACGGAAGCCTGCGACGCTCTATCTCCCTATGGTGAGGCCGCAACAGTGTTGCGGGACGCGGCGCGGTTCGTTATCGACCGCAAGAAATAAATTTCTAACGGGCGCTTTGCCATGACCAGACCAGTGACGCCATTGCTCGACACCATCCAGAGCCCCGCCGACCTCAAGGGGCTTAGCGATGCACAGCTGCGCAAGCTGGCCGATGAGCTTCGGGCCGAGACGATTTCCGCCGTTTCGGAAACGGGCGGGCATCTTGGTGCTGGTCTGGGTGTGGTCGAGATGACCGTGGCTTTGCATGCGGTCTTTGATGCGCCCAAGGACAAGATTATTTGGGATGTGTCCCACCAGTCTTATCCACATAAGATTTTGACAGGACGGCGCGACCGTATCCGCACGCTTCGGACCAAGGATGGACTGTCTGGGTTCACTAAGCGATCCGAAAGCGCCTATGACCCCTTTGGCGCTGGGCACTCTTCCACATCCATCTCGGCGGCTTTGGGCTTTGCTGTGGCGCGTGATCTGGGTGGCACGACCGACAGCGGGCTTGGCGATGCGATTGCCATCATCGGCGACGGGTCGATGAGCGCGGGCATGGCGTTCGAAGCCATGAACAACGCGGGCCATCTTAAGAAGCGGATGATCGTTATTCTCAATGACAACGAGATGTCGATTGCCGAACCGACGGGCGCTCTGTCCTCTTACCTCAGCCGTCTTTATGCGGGCGAGCCTTTGCAGGACCTCAAGGAGGCCGCGAAGGGGGCGATCGGGCTTTTACCGCCGCCGTTCCGCGAGGGCGCAAAGCGGGCCAAGGATATGCTCAAGCATATGACCGTGGGCGGCACCATGTTCGAGGAACTGGGCTTTCGCTATATCGGGCCTGTGGACGGGCACGACATGGAGCAGCTTTTGACCGTGCTGCGGAGCGTCAAGGCGCGGGCGGACGGGCCGGTGCTCATTCATGCGATCACCAAAAAGGGCAAGGGCTATGCCCCCGCAGAGACCGCGCGGGACAAAGGCCATGCCACGGCCAAGTTCGACGTTCCCACGGGCAAGCAGGTCAAGGCCAAGTCCAATGCGCCATCCTATACCAACGTGTTTGCCGAGGTGCTTCTAAAGGAAGCCGCGCGCGACCCCAAGATTTGCGCGGTGACGGCTGCGATGCCCGACGGCACGGGATTGGCGCGGTTCATGGAGCGCTATACCTCGCGCTGTTTTGACGTGGGGATTGCCGAGCAGCATGCGGTGACCTTCTCTGCGGGGCTTGCTGCGGGGGGATTGCGTCCATTCTGTGCGATCTATTCGACCTTTCTTCAGCGCGGCTATGACCAAGTGGTGCACGACGTGGCGATCCAGCGGCTTCCAGTGCGCTTTGCCATCGACCGTGCGGGGCTTGTCGGGGCGGATGGGGCGACCCACGCAGGCAGCTTTGACATCGGGTTTATGGCCAACCTTCCCGGCATGGTCGTGATGGCGGCGGCCGACGAGGCCGAGCTTGCGCGGATGGTCGTCACCGCTGCGCGTCATGATGAGGGTCCGATTGCTTTCCGTTTCCCGCGAGGTGAGGGCGTTGGCGTCGATATCCCTGCCGATGCTGAACCGCTTGAGATCGGCAAGGGCCGTATCGTGCGCGAGGGCAAGAGCGTTGCCATTCTGTCCTTCGGCACCCGTCTTCAAGAGGTCGAGATCGCCTGTGAATCGCTGAGCGCCAAAGGGATCACGCCGACCGTTGCGGATGCCCGCTTCGCCAAGCCGCTCGATCGCGAGATGATCCTTCGACTTGCTGCCGAGCATGATGCCTTGATCACCATTGAAGAAGGCGCGGTCGGCGGATTCGGCAGCCATGTTGCACAGCTTCTCTCGGATGAGGGCGTGTTCGACAATGGGCTTAAGTTCCGTTCGATGGTGCTCCCTGATACGTTCATCGATCATGCAAATCCTTCGGACATGTATGCGGAAGCCCAACTTGACGCAGCGTCGATTGAGAGCAAAATTCTAGACGTTCTAGGAATTGCGCGCGTAGGCTCCCTTAGCGCGTAGGCGGCACGGAGAGCACAATGACAGATTCGCCTGCGGTAAAAGCGTATCGTATCCTTGTGGTATTACTTGCTGGTTATTGGGTCTCGTGGCTCTTTTGGGGCGCGAGTTGGGAGTACTTTGCGGGGCCCTATCGGTTTTTGACAAATTGGGCGCTCACGGCGACTCTGGTTGCAAGTGGTCTGATGCTTGGGCGGAGCTTTGGTTATGTCGCGAGGAGGCATGACAGGCTTGTCGGACTAACAGCGGTTTTGAACGGGATGGTCGTGATGCTCTATTGGCGTCTCTATCTGGCTGATCCCCTCCTCATCTCACCCGATACCGATCATTCGATCACGCTTCAGGGATGGTATTTGCACCTTGTCGGGCCTGCGCTCCAGTGGATCGATGCCTTGTTCATTCACCGCAGTTTCCGCAAGCCTTTGGAAACGGCTACCATGACAGCCATGGCCCTGTTGAGCTATATCGCGTGGATGGAATGGTTCATTTCTCCGCGCGTAAACTTCCCCGCGGGGAAGGTAAGTACTGGATTTCCTTACCCTTTTCTTAACGACCTTACGCTTGACGGACGGTTAACCTTTTACGCGACCAACCTCATTATGGCGCTTATCCTGCTTGGAATTTTCTTTGGCGCAGCGTGGGTTATTCGAAGTCTTCTAGAGCCAGAAGAGACCTAAGTCCGCTGCGGTAATCAGGGTGAATCAGGTTAACGCCAAGTTCATTCTTGATCCGGTCATTCCGCACCTTTTTGCTTTCGGCATAAAAGCTTCGGGCCATCGGGGTCATCTCGGCTGTTTCAAAGTCTTCAGCAGGCGGAAGCGGGAGACCGAGCAATTCGGCGGCAAAGCCGATCACGTCCTGCGGCGGGGCGGGATCATCGTCACAGACGTTATAGGCCGCGCCCGCGTTTGGGCGATTGATCGAAGCGTGCAGCACTTGGGCGATGTCCTCGACGTGGGTGCGGGAGAAGACCTGACCTTGTTTGATGATGCGGCGCGCGGTGCCAGCGCGGACCTTGGCAAAAGGACCACGGCCGGGGCCGTAGATCCCCGCAAGACGGAAGATGTGCAGCGGCAGGCCCTCGATCGCGGCCCAAGCGGATTCTGCCTCGACCCGAAGCTGGCCGCGTTTGGTGGCGGGGGTAAGGGTGCTGTCCTCGTCCACCCAATCACCGCCGTTGTCACCATAGACGCCGGTGGTTGACAGATAGCCGACCCACTCGAACTGATCCGCGCGTTTGGCAATCTCGTCTTTGAGCGTTGCGAGCACGGGGTCTCCGTTTTGGTCGGGGGCAGCCGAAATGAGGAGGTGCGTGGCACTGTCCAGCGCGGGGATCATATCCGCACCGGGCCAGATGCGCGGTTCGATCCCTTGGGACAAGAAGCGGGCGGCTTTGTCCTCGTTGCGGGTGGTGCCAATGATGCGCCAATCAAGCGGCAACAGGCGCTCTGCGAGTGCCTGAGCGGAATAGCCGTGACCGAAGGAGAGAAGAGTTTTTGTCATGCGCTTATATGTGGGCCAAACAGGGCGAGAGGCAACAGCGCGCTGCGTCTGTATTGCAGAGTTCATGTTTGTGGTGTCAGACTTGACCTAAGCCGAGCGGAAAATCCCTTGGCACTGAATTGAGGACGACTGATGACCGACTTTGACGCCGCTGCGATTGCCACCCCCGAGAGTTTTGACCACGAGGCTTTTGACAATGCGGAGGCAGCGGTTGAGCGCTTGATCGCGCTCTATGATCAGGCGACAGCTTTCTTGGTCGAGAAGTTCTCGGAGACGGTGACATCTGGCAAGCTCATGTCGCGGTATCGCGCTTTCTATCCCGAAATCCGTTTGGTCACGACAAGCTTTGCACAGACGGACAGCCGTTTGTCCTTTGGCCATGTGCCGATGCCAGGCACTTATGCAACGACGGTGACGCAGCCGCGGCTTTTTGCGAATTACCTGCGCCAGCAGATCGGGCTCTTGATCCGTAACCACAAGACGACGGTGTCCATTGGGCCTTCGGCAACGCCAATGCCTGTGCATTTCGCTGTCGCAAGCGATGCGAGTGTGACGGTGCCACAAGAAGGGGCGCTTGAGTTTTCGCTCCGTGATGCGTTTGATGTGCCTGATCTGAGCACAACGCATGATGACATCGTGAATGGGCTTGGGTTCACCTATCCCGACGGAGCGCTACCATTGGCGCCCTTTACCGCGCAGAGGGTTGATTATTCGCTCGCGCGTTTGGCGCACTACACGGCGACCAAGCCCGACCATTTCCAGAACTTTGTGCTCTTCACCAACTATCAGTTCTATGTCGAAGAGTTCGAAGCCTATGCTCGCAAGATGCTCGCTGACAAGGACAGCGGCTATACGGGGTTCGTCGGTCCCGGCAATACCGAGATCACGACGGCTGATGCGCCGATGAATACGCCTGCGAAGCTTCCGCAGATGCCGACCTATCACCTCAAGCGGGCTGACGGGTCGGGGATCACACTGGTCAATATCGGCGTGGGGCCATCGAACGCAAAGACGGCAACGGACCATATTGCAGTGCTGCGTCCACATGCGTGGCTCATGGTTGGGCATTGCGCCGGATTGCGCAACTCGCAGCGTCTGGGGGACTTTGTTCTGGCGCATGCTTATTTGCGTGAGGACCACGTTCTAGACGATGACCTGCCAGTTTGGGTACCGATCCCAGCGCTTGCGGAAATCCAGATCGCGCTTCAGGACTCGGTGGCGCAGGTGACCAAGCTTGAAGGCTATGACCTCAAGCGGATCATGCGGACGGGGACCGTGGCGACAATCGACAACCGCAACTGGGAGTTGCGTGATCATTCGGGCCCTGTGCAGCGTTTGAGCCAGTCGCGGGCCGTTGCTTTGGACATGGAAAGCGCCACGATTGCTGCAAACGGGTTCCGTTTCCGCGTGCCCTATGGGACGCTTTTGTGCGTGTCGGACAAGCCGCTTCACGGGGAACTCAAGCTTCCTGGAATGGCCTCGGATTTCTATAAAACGCAGGTTGCAAATCACTTGATGGTCGGTGTTCGGGCGATGGAATTGCTTCGCGAAATGCCGCTTGAACGCATCCATAGCCGTAAATTGCGCAGTTTTGAGGAAACAGCCTTCCTTTGAAATGCTGATTTTCCAATAAAATAGGCTTTTTATGCTTGCAAAGGCATACAATTCGTTGTGGTGATACACAACATACCGTTAGAATGCGGTGCATGAGGCCCTACAGATCGGGCAAATAAGGGAGACCATAAAGATGGCAAAGCCGATGACCAAAGCCCAGCTCGTAGCTGCAATCGCTGACGACGCAGGCACCGACAAGAAGACCGCAGCTGCTAGCCTTGAGGCACTTCTTGCTATCATCACCAAAGAAGTTTCCGCCGGCGGCGCAGTGACCCTGCCTGGCGTTGGCAAAATCTACTGCCGCGAGCGTCCCGAGCGTATGGTGCGCAACCCCGCCACCGGCGAGCAGATCAAGAAAGAGTCCGACAAGGTCGTTAAGATGACCATCGCCAAAGCGCTCAAGGACAGCGTAAACGGCTAAGGCTCGTCTGGGGTCTTGCACCTCGGCACAGTTTCAGAAAGGGTCGCCCAAGGGCGGCCCTTTTTCGTTTGGAGACTTCATGGACTTTAGAGCAATTGTAATGGGCATCGCGTTCGCGTTGATGTGGTCTTCGGCTTTCACTTCGGCGCGGGTGATCGTGGAATATGCTCCGCCGATGTCGGCTCTTGCTTTGCGGTTTCTGGTCTCGGGCGGTTTGGGCATCGCAATTGCGCTTGCCTTGGGTCAAACCGCCAAGCTCACCCGCGCGCAGTGGCGCTCGACCATTATTTTCGGGGTCTGCCAGAACGCGCTTTATCTTGGGCTGTTCTTCCTTGCGATGCAGACAATTGAGGCCTCGGTTGCGGCGATTGTGGCGGCGACGATGCCGCTCATCGTGGCGCTGTTCGGTTGGGCGTTCCTTGGGGATCGTCCGAACGGGCTTGGCATGGTTGGGCTTGTCGCGGGGATCATTGGCGTGGCGCTGATTATGGGAGCGCGTCTGAGCGGCGGTATCGATACCTTTGGTCTTGGGATCTGTGTGATCGGGGTTATCGCGCTGGCGATTGCGACGCTCTCGGTGCGGGGCGCATCCTCGGGAGGGAACCTGTTGATGATCGTGGGTCTACAGATGCTGATCGGTTCGGCTGTGCTTGCGGTGCCTGCGGCACTGTTCGAGACGTTGGACATCACGTGGAGCGTCGAGCTTGTCGTTGCCTTTGCCTATACGACCCTTGTGCCCGGCTTGCTGGCGACCTTTGTCTGGTTCCTTTTGGTGCAGCGGATCGGAGCGGTGAAGGCTGCGACTTTCCACTTTCTCAACCCGTTCTTTGGGGTGGCGATTGCGGCGGCTCTTTTGGGCGAGCATATCGGGACGCTCGATTACCTTGGGGTGGCGATTATCGCGGGCGGCATTCTGGCGGTCCAGCTGTCGAAGCAGCAGCGCCTAGAGCAGCAGAAATAACAACGCCGAGCTGGTGAAGAAGCCGAAGACGACGCTTCCCAGCATGGCCATAGAGGCCATGCCTGCGTGGCCGTAATCCTGCGCGAGGATGGCGTAGATGCCGAGCATGGGCATGGAAGCCGAGACGATGAGCGCAGCAGAGAGGGTCGGGTCCATGCCCGAAAGGCCAAGGGTTGCGCCAATCATGATGGTGAGCGCGGCAAGGGCGGGGTGGAGGACCAGTTTCGACACAACGATCTGGAGCGCCATCGAGAGGTTGCCTTGGAGCGGGAGGCCGACCAGCGAGCCACCGATCACCATCAAGGCGATGGGGGCGGTCGATCCTGCGATCAAGGTCGTGAGGCGCTCGAACGGCACGGGAAGTTGGCCGCCAAGGATCGAGGTCAGCATGCCAAGGATCATGCCGATGATCATCGGGCGTTTCAGAATGCCGAGAAAGATCCCGCCGAGCAGTTTGGCCATGCTCTGTCCGTCGCGCGGCCGCGAGAGGTCGAGCAGCAGGAGCGAGAGCGGCACCATCACAAGGTTTTCCACGATCAGGTTCATGGAGATCGCGCTTGCTGCGACGCTTGGGAAGGCGAGCATGAGGATCGGCAGGCCGAGGTAGCCAGAGTTCGGACAGCCTGCTCCCATGACCGCGATGGCGCGGCGGGCGGGACCCGTAGGGCGCAGCGTGAACCAAAGGTAGCTTAGGCCCATAGAGCCAAGCGATGCGATGCCGTAGATCGCGATATATTCGGGTTGGAACACCTCGGAGATCGGGTTGCGAGCGAGCGCAGAGAACAAAAGCGCCGGGAGTGCGATGTTCAGGACGTATTTGCCGAAGACCTTGAGATCATCTTGGGAGAAAAGGCCCTTCCAGACGACGGCATAGCCCAAGGCGATGAGGCCGAAGACCGGAAAGGTGATCCCGATGATCTCGATCATTTAGCCGATGATCCCGCGCACGCCGCCAGTTTGGGCGCGATCAAGAAGGATGTGGTCGAGGATCACGCAGGCCATCATTGCTTCGCCGACGGGTACAGCGCGGATGCCAACGCAGGGGTCGTGACGGCCCTTGGTCACGACCTCGGTCGGGGTGCCGTCGATACGGATCGATGCGCGGGGGCTGAGAATAGACGAGGTCGGCTTGACCGCGAAACGGACCACAACGTCCTGACCCGTTGAGATGCCGCCTAGAATACCGCCAGCGTGGTTCGAGCTATATTCGGGACCGTTCGGACCCATGAAAATTTCGTCGGCGTTGTCGCGGCCTGTGAGGGCGGCTGCAGCCATGCCTTCACCGATCTCGACGCCTTTGACGGCGTTGATTGACATCATCGCGGCGGCAAGGTCGGTGTCGAGCTTGCCGTAGATCGGAGCACCGATACCAGCGGGAACGCCGCGGGCGACGACTTCGATCACGGCGCCGACCGAATTGTGATCCTTGCGGCGGAGGAAATCTAGGTCGTCTTCCCAGAGCTTGGCCGTTTCGGCGTCAGGGCACCAAAAGTCGTTCTGGTCGATCTGGTCCCAATCAAAGCGGTCGCGGTTAATGAGACGCGGACCCATTTGGACCATATAGCCTTTGATTTCGATGTTCGGCACGAGGGACTTGAGCACTTCGCGCGCCACACCGCCAGAGGCCACGCGGGCCGCCGTTTCACGGGCCGAGGAGCGACCGCCGCCACGATAGTCGCGGAAGCCGTATTTCTGGTGATAGGTGATGTCGGCATGACCGGGGCGGAAGGTCTGGGCGATGTCGCCGTAATCCTTGGAGCGCTGGTCGGTGTTGCGGATCAGGAGACTGATCGAGGTGCCTGTGGTTTTGCCTTCGAAGACGCCCGAGAGGATTTCCACTTCGTCGGGTTCGTTGCGCTGGGTCGTGTTCTTGTTCTGACCCGGTTTGCGCTTGTCCAGCCACTGTTGGATCATCACAGGATCAAGCGCCACACCCGGAGGGCAGCCGTCGACAACAGCGCCGAGGGCGGGGCCGTGGCTCTCTCCCCAAGTGGTCGTGCGATAGATGTGTCCGAACGTATTGAGCGACATGGCGATCTCCTTTGTTTCCCCATTATCGTGCATGCGTGCTTAGGCCAAGGTTCTTGGTCAAAAATCTTGTCACTTGCGCATTGGAATATTGCAGCTATGTTCCGCTCTACCTCGGGGTGCTCTGATTTCGGTCAGGGCTGAGATGCGAAAGCGGACCCGTTGAACCTGAACCGGTTAAAACCGGCGGAGGGAAGGTAACGGGATCATCCCCAATGCCCCCATCCGTCCGGCGCATGAAAAGGATGACCAAATGAAGACCAAACATCTGAGCCATGTCGCGGGACTTTGCCTTGTTGCCACTGGCGCTATGGCCGAGACCCCTGTGCTCACCGTTTACACCTATGACAGCTTTAACACCGAGTGGGGCCCCGGTCCTGCGGTAGAGGCTGCGTTCGAGGCGACCTGTGCCTGTGATCTCGAATTTGTCGCGGCCGGCGATGGCGCGGCGCTTCTCTCTCGCGTCAAACTCGAAGGTGCGGGCACCGACGCGGATATCGTTCTTGGGCTTGATAATAGCCTGATGGGAGATGCGGCAGAGAGCGGTCTGTTTGCTCAGTCTAGCGTTCAAGCCACTTATGACCTTCCTGTTGAGTGGACAGATAGCACATTCGTTCCGTTCGACTGGGGCTATTTTGCTTTCGTTTCTGGTGCCGAAACTGTGGCTCCAGCTTCGCTCCGCGCTCTGGCTGATAGCGATCTGAAGATCGTCATTCAGGATCCGCGTTCGTCGACCCCTGGTTTGGGTCTCGTGATGTGGGTCAAGGCGGCCTATGGCGATGAGGCGGGAACACTTTGGGCTGATCTGGCCGACAATATTGTCACCGTGACGCCCGGCTGGTCCGAAGCATATGGCCTGTTCCTTGAGGGTGAGGCCGATGCGGTGCTGTCCTACACCACTTCGCCAGCCTATCACCTGATTGCAGAGGAAGACGCCTCCAAGGTTGCTTGGGCCTTTGAAGAAGGTCACTACATGCAGGTCGAAGTCGCAGCCAAGGTTGCAACGACGGATCAGAGTGAGCTTGCTGATGCGTTCCTTGCTTTCATGGTGACGGATGCATTCCAGTCGATCATTCCGACGACGAACTGGATGTATCCTGCGGTCCTTCCTGAAGGTGGACTTCCTGAAGGCTTTGAAACGCTCATTGCTCCGGCAAATGCGCTTTTGCTTGATCCAGCGGACGCCGCAGCGGCTGCTGATGCTGCGATTGAAGAGTGGCGCGCCGCGCTCGCTCAGTAAGCCTTCCGCGATGGCCGGGCGCGGTGGTTGCCGCGCTCGTGCTGCTCATCGTGGTTGGCACCCTTGTCGCCGTTGGCCTTCGGGCGAACGGCACAAACCCGCTCGCGACCGCTGATTATCTGGCCATTCGGTTTACGATTACCCAAGCGCTGGTCTCGGCGTTTTTGAGCGTCGTGCTAGCGATACCTGTAGCGAGGGCATTGGCTCGTCGTCAGTTTCGCGGGCGGGGATTTTTGATAACGCTCCTTGGGGCGCCCTTTATTCTTCCTGTTATTGTCGCTGTGCTGGGAATCCTCGCGGTTTTCGGCCGCAACGGGCTTTTGAACGAGGTTCTGGCTCTCTTTGGATTCGCCAAAGTGTCGATCTATGGGTTCTGGGGTGTGATCCTTGCCCATGTGTTCTTCAATCTGCCGCTGGCGGTGCGCTTCTTGCTTCAGGGTTGGATTGATATTCCCGCTGAGCGGTTTCGACTTGTGGCGAGCCTTGGAGCATCCGTTTGGCGGCTTCTTGAAGTGCCTATGTTGCGTGCAGTTGTCCCCGGCACATTCGTGGTCATCTTTGTTATGTGCCTGACATCCTTTGCGGTCGCTTTGACGCTTGGCGGGGGGCCGAGGGCGACGACGGTTGAACTCGCCATTTATCAAGCGGTCCGCTTTGATTTCGATCTTGGCAAGGCTGCGGTGTTGTCGGTGATCCAATTCGGGCTGTGCGCGACGGCGGCGGTGCTTGCGTGGCGCGTCGCAGGAGCGCGCGCGCTGGGCGCAGGAATGGACCGCGTAGTGCAACGCTGGGACAGGGGAAATGTGGCCGTGGACACAGTTGCTATGGCGCTGGCGTTCTTGTTCCTGATCTTGCCGCTGGGAATGGTGGTTTTGCGCGGCTTGCCATCCCTTTTTGATCTTCCGCCATTGGTCATTGAGGCCGCAATTCGGTCGGTCATTGTTGCGTTGGTGTCCACGGCATTGGCCATCGGAATTGCGCTTGCCATGTCTATCAGGGGTGGCGGGTTCATGTCGCTTGTGGGAGCCTTGCCGCTGGCGGCTTCGTCGTTGGTGCTGGGAACGGGGTTGTTCCTCATTGTGCAGCCGTTCGTTAGCCCTCCGAAGATTGCGCTTGTCGTAACGGCTCTGCTGAATGCGGTGATGAGCTTGCCTTTTGTGCTCCGCGTGGTGCAGCCCGCAGTGGTGCAGGTCGAGGCCGATTATGGGCGTCTCGCAGATTCTCTTGGGATGCGCGGTTGGGCGCGAATGCGGCTTTTGGTGATGCCGCGGATCAAACGACCCTTGGGATTTGCCGCAGGTTTGACGGCAGCTCTTTCGATGGGCGATCTTGGGGTCATTGCCTTGTTCGCGACCGATGGGCAGGCGACGCTCCCGCTTGTGATGTATCAGCTTATGGGGTCGTATCGCACAGGGCAATCGGCGGGGGCTGCCTTGCTCCTTTTGATCCTGAGCCTTGCGCTATTTTGGATTTTTGATCGTGGAGGACGTTCGGATGCTTCGTCTTGAGAATGTTCTGATCGAGCAGGGGAGCTTTCGGCTGACCGCTGATTTTTCGGTGCAGTCAGGGGGTATCACAGCGCTTATTGGGCCTTCGGGGGCTGGGAAATCCTCTCTTCTTTCTCTGATCGGTGGGTTCTATCAGGTCAATCAGGGGCGTATCTTCATCGGCGAGCGGGATGTTACGGATCTTGCTCCGAGCGAACGCTCGATTGCATCGCTCTTTCAGGATGGGAACTTGTTCCCGCATTTGACTGTCGCGCAGAACACCGCTCTGGGATTAAAACCGAGCGGGCGTTTGTCACCGCATGAGGCCGCGCGAGTTGACGAAGTGCTTGCGTCTGTTGGCCTTGAAGGGATGGGCGCACGCAAGCCCTCGCAGCTTTCTGGCGGCCAGCAAAGCCGCGTGGCGATTGCGCGGGTGCTTTTGCAGGAGAAGGACGTGGTTCTTCTGGACGAGCCGTTTTCAGCGCTTGGGCCTGCGTTGCGCAGTGAGATGCTCGGTCTTGTCAAAGAGAGGCTGGCTGGGCGCACGATCCTGATGGTGACGCATGATCCAGAAGACGCCAAACGGGTCGCGGATCAAGTTGTCGTTGTCATGGGGGGGGAAGCGTCGCCGCCTGTGTCGACGGCCCAGTTGTTCGAGGTGCCGACGGATGCTTTGAGAGAATACCTCGGCCACTAAAAGAAAAGGCCCGCCGATTTGGCGGGCCTTTCTATTTTGGACTTAGTCCTCTTTGCGACCGTTTTTGTGCGGTGCCCAGAGGCGCTTGTTTGTCAGGTAGAGAAGGACCGACAGGAGCGTGAGGAAGATCACGCCAGTCAGGCCAGCGTCTTTACGCTGAACAAGCTTGGGCTCTGCGGCCCACATGAGGAACGCAGCAACGTCCTGCACTTCGTGGTGCAGTTCGTTCGAGTGCTCGTCATCGAAGTCTACGTCTTCACCCGAAAGCGGCGGAGCCATCGCGATCCAGGAACCCGGATACATGTGTTCGCCGTTCTCGTCCTTACATGCGTCGGGGTAGCCGCCAGCAGCAAAGACAGTGTTGTAGTAGCCATCGAAATCCTCAGGCGCACAGGACGGAGCTTCTTCATAGCCATGGAGAAGCGACGCGATGTATTCTGCGCCACCCATGCCCTTGAAGAGCTGGTTCAGACCAAGACCGTAGGGGCCGTGGAAACCAGCGCGTGCCTTTGCCATGAGCGAAAGGTCAGGAGCGTTTGAGAGCGAGGAACCCGGGAACTTGTCAGCAGGCGTTGCTGCACGGAAGTCGCCTTCGCCATCAGCGAGGGACGCGTCCCATACTTCGAAGTTCGACGCGTATGCACGCACCTGATCTTCGGAGTAGTGCGGTCCGCCTTCGTCACCGAGGGTGCGGAATGCAACGAACTGAAGGCCGTGACATGCCGAGCAAACCTCGGTGTAGATTTTGAGACCACGCTGAAGCTGGTTCTGGTCGTAGCTGCCGAAAGGACCTTCGAACGAGAAAGCGAAGTCCTCGATGTGGGATTCGCCGCCCGAAGCGAGTGCTGCGCCGGTCGAAAGGCCCAGAGCAACAGCAGCGGTGATGGTGAGTTTACGGAACATCAGTTTCTTGTCCTTTCTCACTCGGCCGGATTGCCGGACGATTTGCCGTAATGGGCGTTGAAGTCTTCTTCGATCGTTGCCGGAGCTTTGGTCGGCTTCTCGATCACACCCAGAAGCGGGAGGATGACGAGGAAGTAAGCAAACCAGTAGGTCGCAGCGATGAGCGAAATCCAGTCATAGGGGAAGGTCGTGGACTGAGCGCCAACCCACATGAGGACCATGAAGTCCACTGCGAGAAGAGCGAACCACCACTTGAACATCGGACGGAAACGGCCCGAACGAACAGAAGAGGTGTCAAGCCACGGAGCCAGAGCCATAACAGCGATAGCACCGAACATCGCGAGAACGCCGAAGAACTTGGCGTCGATGATGCCGAAGGAGATCCAGTTTACAAACTGAACAGCCCAGACGTCAGCGGTGAAGGCACGAAGGATCGCGTAGAACGGCAGGAAGTACCATTCCGGAACGATGTGAGCCGGAGTCGCGAGCGCGTTCGCCTTGATGTAGTTGTCGGGGTGGCCAAGGTAGTTCGGCATAAAGCCAACGATGGCAACGAAGACAACGAGGATCACTGCGAGAGCGAAGAGGTCCTTGATCACGAAGTAGGGCCAGAACGGCAGGGTGTCTTTCTTGGCGTCTTCTTTCGAGGTGCGGCGAACTTCTACACCGGTCGGGTTGTTGTTACCCGTCGAGTGGAATGCCCAGATGTGCACGATGGTCAGACCTGCAAGAATGAACGGCAGGAGATAGTGCAGCGAGAAGAAGCGGTTCAGAGCAGGCTGACCAACAGCCGAAGCGCCGAGGAGCCAAGTCTGGATCGATTCACCGATGAACGGGATTGCGCCGAAGAGGCCGGTGATAACCGCAGTGCCGTGGAACGACATCTGACCCCAAGGAAGAACGTAGCCCATGAACGCGGTGCCCATCATCACGAGATACATCAGCATGCCGACGATCCAGGTGATTTCGCGGGGCGCCTTGTACGAACCGTAGTAGAGGCCGCGGAAGATGTGCGCATAAACAGCCACGAAGAACAGCGAAGCGCCGTTCATGTGGAAATAGCGGATCATGTGACCACCATTTACGTCGCGCATGATGTGTTCGATCGAAGCGAACGCCATGTCAACGTGCGGGGTGTAGTGCATCACAAGGACAACGCCGGTGATGATCTGAAGGCCGAGGGTGAAGGCCAGAACGATGCCCCAAATCCACATCCAGTTGAGGTTCTTGGGGGTGGGGATCATCAGGGTGTCATAGATGAGACCGATGATCGGAAGGCGCGAGTGGACCCACTTTTCGCCTTTGGTCTTCGGTTCATAATGGTCGTGAGGAATACCGGACATTCAGGCTCTCCTTAACCGAGTTGGATCGTCGTTTCGTCGACGAATGCGGCGACGGGAACAGGAAGGTTGCGCGGCGCGGGCCCTTTGCGGATACGGCCCGAGGTATCGTAGTGCGAACCGTGGCAGGGGCAATACCAGCCACCGAAGTCGCCTGCTTCGCCGAGCGGAACGCAACCGAGGTGGGTGCAAACGCCCATCTGAACGAGCCAAACGCCATCTTCCGACAGGGCGCGGTTTTCGTCCGAAGCGTCAGCGCCGGCTGCGGCGTTGGCGTTTTCAGCGTTTTGGTCGGGCAGTTCGCTGACCGATACGGCGCGAGCGGCTGCGATTTCGTCCTCAGTACGGGCGCGGATGAACACCGGCTTGCCCTGCCAGAGCACGGTCAGCTGCGTGCCGGGTTCGACACTGCTCACGTCGACGCGGATCGAGGCAAGAGCCTGAACGTCGGCGGAAGGGTTCATCTGGTTGACGAGCGGCCAGACAGCGGCGCCGGTCACTACTGCGCCAGCACCAGCGGTGGCGTAGTAAATGAAGTCGCGGCGGGTGCCCTGGTGTTCTTCTGCATGTGACACGGGGTGCATCTCCGAATTTTCCGGGCCAAAATAGCCCATACGAATAGGACAGCCAGCGGTTTCCCGCTGACCATTCGGGCGCTGTTTAGCTACCAAATGGCTTTACGTCCAGCGGACAATCGGGCGCAGGGTGCTATAATGTCCGAATATCTGGGGAGTTAAGGCGATGATTGAACTCGAATGTCACTGTGGAGCGGTCAGAATCACGCACAAAGAGCCATCTGAGACGGTTACGGCCTGCAATTGCTCGATTTGCAGACGTTATGCCACACTTTGGTCCTATGGCACGACGGCAACGATTGAGGTGAATGCGCCCGAGGGTGGACTTGATGCCTATCTTTGGGGTGACAAGGGGCTTGCCTTTGTGCGGTGTCGCGGCTGCGGCTGCGTTACCCATTGGGAAAGCCGATCTGCTGAATATCCCGACAAGCTGGCCGTAAATATGCGCAATGCCGACCCTAAGGACCTTGAAGGGCTAAGGGTTCGGCATTTTGATGGTGCGGATACTTGGGAGTATCAGGATTAAACAGGGCGCGTTGCTACGAGCGATGGACGCTCTTTGAAGGCGGTGTGCCAAGCTGAGAGGGTCGGGCATGCGCCGCGCCAGTCTGCATCGGGTATGCGGAACTCCATGTAGTCAATGGCAATACAAACAGCGAGCTGCGCCATATCGAGCGGCCCGTTCAGGTGGCTCATCCAGCGGCTTTCGATGGCGACTAGGCCATTGAGTGCTTTGGCAAGCTGTGCATCGGCCCAAGGCTTGAACTGCATCTCTGTGGGACGAAGGCGCGATTCGTAAATGCAGAGAACACATGATTCCATGATTCCATCAGCCGTCGCTTCGAGGGTGAGTGTCTCGTAGAGATGGGACTGGGGATAGAGGCTGAGGCCCCAAATGTCGTTGAGGTAGCGGCTGATCACGCGGCTATCATAAAGCGTCGGACCGTCATTGCGGATCAGTGCAGGAATTTTCCCCAAAGGATTTGCCGCCTTGGCCTGTGCGTCGGTCGCAAGGGCTGTCGTTGCAACTACGATTTCTTCGACGCTCTCCGTTTTGCCGGCTTCGTGGATCAGCGCGCGGATTTTACGGACAAAGGGTGAAATCGGCGAAGAGATGAGCTGCATTTTTGGCCTCCGAATGAGTTCGGTGCGAGTATGCGGGCCAATTGGGCGGTTGCAAGGCGCTTGTCAGAGTGCGGTTGCCTTAAGCTGGGTTTCGGTCGCGCCAATGATCTTGGCGGTGACAATCGCGCTTTCGATCTGGGGGGCGTCAAATAGCACTTCGGTGAATTGCTCGGTGCGGCCCATGTGCTCGTTTTCCATGAGAACGTGATGGGTCTTGCCGATTTGCGCCTCAAGGTGGCGGCGGACCTGCGCCTCTCCGACATCGCGCAGACGGGCGGCACGGTCCTTGATCGCCTTGCCGTTCACTTGGGGCATGCGCGCAGCGGGGGTGCCGGGGCGCGGGGAATAGGGGAAGACGTGGAGCCAAGTCAGATCGCACTCGGTCACAAGCTTGAGCGAGTTCTCGAACATTGCTTCGGTCTCGGTCGGGAAGCCCGCGATAATGTCGGCCCCAAAGGTCATATCGGGACGCAGGCGCTTGGCCTCTTCCGCGAAACGGATGGCGTCATCGCGCAGGTGGCGGCGCTTCATCCGCTTGAGGATCATGTCGTCCCCGTGCTGGAGCGAGAGATGCAAATGTGGCATCAGGCGCGGTTCGGTCGCGATGGCCTGCATCAGGTTTTCGTCCACTTCGATGGAATCGATCGAGGAAATCCGAAGGCGAGGCAGATCGGGAACCAGTTTTAGGATGCGCATGACGAGATCGCCAAGTTTGGGCGCGGCAGGAAGATCAGCGCCCCATGAGGTAAGATCGACGCCCGTTAGGACAACCTCGTTAAAGCCCTTGTCCACAAGGCGCTTGATCTGGTCCACCACAACACCAGCGGGGACAGATCGAGAATTGCCGCGACCATAGGGGATGATGCAGAAGGTGCAGCGGTGATCGCAGCCGTTCTGGACCTGTACATAGGCGCGGCTACGGGTGCCGAAGCCGTCGATGAGATGGCCGGCGGTTTCGGTGACAGACATGATATCGTCGACCTGAACTGCTTCGGTTTGGCCGATGAGATCAGGGGCCATGTTGGCCCAAGTCTCGGGCTTCATCTTTTCGGTGTTGCCGATGACGAGATCGACCTCGGTCATGTTGGCAAAGGTTTCGGGCTCGGTCTGGGCGGCGCAACCTGTGACGATGATCTTGGCATCTGGGTTGTCGCGGCGGAGTTTGCGAATCTCTTGGCGGGCTTTGCGCACGGCCTCGGAGGTCACGGCACAGGTGTTCACGACCACGGCGTTCTCGACCCCTGCCTTGGTGGCGAGGTCTTTCATGGCTTCGGTCTCGTAGGCATTGAGACGACAGCCGAGGGTGGTGAACACTGGTGGCTTCATCCGCGCCAGATCCCGTCAAAGACGTGGGCGGTAGGGCCGGTCATCCAAACACCGTCCTCACGCCAGTCGACGTGGAGGGTGCCGCCATCTAGATCGATGCGGACCTTGCGCCCTGTGAGTCCACGGCGGACGGCGGCCACGGCGGTCGCGCAAGAGGACGAACCAGAAGCGAGGGTTAAGCCTGCTCCGCGCTCCCAAACGCGCATCCGAAGGTGATCGGGGCCGATAACACTTGCCACCTGAACATTGGTGCGTTGGGGGTAGAGCGGGTGATGCTCGATCGTCGGGCCAAAGGCGCAGATGTCCACGGATTCGGCATCCTCGACGAAAAAGGTGCAATGCGGATTGCCCATGCCCGTTGCGG
The DNA here is from genome assembly GCA_038133925.1 of Marivivens sp. Lineage (GTDB taxonomy): Bacteria > Pseudomonadota > Alphaproteobacteria > Rhodobacterales > Rhodobacteraceae > Marivivens. Next base: position 27,557 of record JAYPUF010000013.1, read on the forward strand.
TCGGTGCGCCGTCAATGGGAAGCTCTAGCGTGTCCATTTCGCGAGCGAGAGGAATCTCGTGCCAGAGAAGCTGGGGCTGGCCCATGTTCACCGAAGTGAGGCCGTTGCCTGCGTCGCGGGCATAGAGCGTGCCGCGGTCGGTCGTGATGGTCAGCTCGGTTTTGCCGCTTTGGTCCATGACAAAGCGGGCAATACAGCGCGTGGCGTTGCCGCAAGCGGCGCTTTGGCTGCCGTCTGAGTTCCAGAAGGTCAGGTGGAAATCTGATCCCTCGCGATTCGAGATGGTCGCAAGCTGATCAAAGCCGACACCGCGATGGCGGTCGGCAATAGCAATCGCAAGAGCCGCGTCCACGAGAGGTCCCGTGTCGCGCTCGTCGATAACGACAAAGTCGTTACCAAGGCCGTGCATTTTCATGAACGGCAGGGGTGTGTTCTGGTCTGTCCGCATGGCGTTCATATACGCTCTGGAAAATATTTATTCCAGATACGCGATTTACGGGTTGACCCTTCCCCGAACTATTTCTAGAAGCCGCCCCACAGTGGGCCGTTAGCTCAGTTGGTAGAGCAACTGACTTTTAATCAGTGGGTCGCAGGTTCGAATCCTGCACGGCTCACCACTACCTCAAAAAGGCGTCTTTCGAGACGCCTTTTTTGTTTTCCTGCTCTGCATTTATGCGGGATTGCCGCGAATCGAATTCGCAAATGAAAACCGCCCGCACGAGGGCGTCGGCGGGCGGGCGATTCTTCGGTGTGTTTTATTGATCAGAGCGCTTGGCGAAGGCCGAGAATCTCGCGGGCCTGAGCAGGCGTTGCGACAGGGCGTTCATATTTCTCGCAAAGGTCAGCGGCCCGTTTGATCAGCGCGGCGTTCGACGGGGCAAGCGTGTCTCGGTCAAGGCGTACGTTGTCCTCAAGGCCTGCGCGGGTATGGCCGCCAGCTGCGATAGCCCATTCGTTAACGATCAGCTGGGTCGCACCGATTCCTGCGGCGCACCAAGCGGCGTCTGGCGCACGACGTTTCATGGTTTCGACATAGTAGTCGAACACGTCCTTGTCGGCAGGCATTGCGTTTTTGACACCCATGACGAACTGGACATAGAGCTTGCCGTAAAGCCTTCCTTCGCCATGCATTTTGATGGCCTGAAGGATGTGGCTGAGGTCAAATGCTTCGACCTCTGGCATCACTTCGTAGGTTTTCATCTCGGAGGCGAGCCAGTCCACTAGGTCCGGCGGGTTCTCATAGACACGCGTTGGGAAGTTGTTGGACCCGACAGATAGGGAGGCCATGTCGGGACGCAATGACAGCATCCCGCCACGGGTTTTGCCTGCCCCCGAGCGACCGCCAGTCGAAAACTGAACGATGGCCTCGGGGACGTGCTTTCGTAGACCTTCTAGCAGCCTTGCGAACTTTTCCGGATCGGAAGAGGGCGTTTCGTCATCGTTGCGCACATGCGCGTGGATGATCGATGCACCTGCCTCGACCGCTTGGTGCGAGCTTTCAACCTGTTCGCTGATCGAAATGGGTACGGCGGGGTTGTTCGCTTTGGTCGGCAAAGAGCCGGTGATCGCACTGCACAATATGCAAGGTTTGCCAGAAATATCAGACATCAAAGAAAACCGTCTCGTTGTGACCCTGAAGGTAGATGTCAAAGCGGTAAGTGCTTCCTGACTTCTTAGCAATGAGGGTTTGAACGCGGTTCTGAGCCTCGATACGGTTCAGGACGGGGTCCTTGGCGTTCGCTTCAGCTTCGTCTTCGAAATAAAGGCGCGTGTTCAGGCCAAGGTTTATCCCGCGGGCCACGACCCAAACGTGGATGTGCGGCGCTTGGAGCGTTTTACCATCGCGAAAGAGTGTTGCACCGGGTTTGATCGTCTCGAACCGGAATTCACCTGTCGCACCATCGCCCGGTTGGCGACCCCAACCTGTGAAATTCGGATCACAGGCGCGACCGTCTTCGGGCGAGTTGTAAACACCATTTGCGTCGGCCTGCCAAATCTCGAGCATCACATCCTTGAGCGGGTTGCCGCCGCCATCATAGACGATGCCTTCGATGGCGATCTTTTCGCCTTTTACGGCGCCATTGATCATGGATTTGCCAAGGTCGTTGCCGCCATACATGCCTTCGAGGCCTGCAAAGGTCGGAACGCAGCCGATGTGGACATATGGGCCTGCGGTCTGCGAGGCGCTTTCTTTGAGATTGGGAGCGTAAGGCATCAGTTCCCCTCCAGACGGTTGTCGAATTTGACCGAGCGTTTGCCGCGCAGCACGATGTCCCAACGATAGGCACGCATGTCCATCGGGCGGGTGTTGTGCATATCAAGTCGAGCCGTAAGGCGGTCGATCGCATCGGGGTCTTTGATCGTGTTCACGATCGGACAAATGGCGATATGCGGGTCACCTTCGAAATACATCTGGGTGATAAGACGCTGGGCAAAAGCCTGACCAAATACCGAGAAGTGAATGTGCGCGGGACGCCAGTCATTCACACCGTTGGGCCAAGGATAAGGGCCCGGCTTGATGGTGAAGAACTGAAAATAACCATCGTCGCCCGACACCGTGCGGCCGCATCCCCCAAAGTTCGGGTCGAGCGGGGCAAGGTACTGGTCCTTCTTGTGACGATAGCGACCACCTGCGTTGGCCTGCCAAAACTCGATCAGAGCGCCGCGCACAGGGCGGGCTTCTTCGTCGAGCAGATACCCATGGACCATGATCCGCTCGCCTTGCGCGCTCTCACCGGGTTGGGCGTAGTTGAGGATTAGGTTGTTGTCGAACTCACCAAGCATATTGTGGCCAAAGACGGGGCCAGTGTTCTCGGTGATCGTGCCTTCGAGCCCGATGCGCGCCTTTTGCGGCGACCGCAGGATCGATGTTTTGTATTGCGGGGTATAGGCGTCCGGATGCCAGTCCAGATCGCGGGGATAGTAACCTTGGCTCATGTGGTCTCCTCCTTTGGATCGGGCCTTAGCCCTGTTCCATTTCGGCATAGGTTTGTTTGGCCAGCTTGATGGCATGATTGGCTTTTGGAACGCCCGCGTAAATGGCGACGTGCTGGAACGCCTCCAAAACGTCATCCTTGGTCGCACCTGTATTGGCGGTGGCGCGGATGTGCATCGGGATTTCCTCGAAGTTTCCTGTGGCGGCCAGAAGCGCGAGAGTGATCATCGAACGCTCTCGCATTGTGATCTTGTCGCTAGCCCAGACAGTGCCCCAAGCGGATTCGGTAATGAGCGACTGGAACGCGGTATCAAAGTCAGTCTTGTTTGCTTCGGCGCGGTCAACGTGGGCATCGCCAAGCACCTGACGGCGCTTTTTCATTCCGGTTTCATATCGCGTGGTCATTATCGGTCTCCTGTTCGCTGAGGGGATGATCAATGATTGCAAAGGGAAAGTAAAATGATGATATTTGCTAAATACTTTCCAAAATGAGCAAGTAATGATCGATCGCCGCATTAAATTTCGCCATGTTCAGTGCTTTGTTGAGATTGCGCGTCAACGAAGCCTCAAGCGGGCGGCGGATCGTCTCTTTCTGACGCAACCTGCGATTTCCAAGACTTTGAAGGAACTCGAAGACATTCTTGGCGCTCAGCTTTTGACGCGTAGCCGTGCGGGTGTGACTTTGACGCGCGAGGGGGATGTGTTCCTTCAGTTCGCAGAGATGAGCGTTGGGGCGCTTCAGCAAGGGATTGATGGTGTGGGACAAGTCAGAGCGACGGGGGGGCAGACCCTGACCGTCGGGGCGCTCCCGAGTGTGGCGGCGTGGCTGTTGCCCGTCGTTGTGCGCGAAATGGCAGAGGTTGCCCCAGATGTCGCTCTCCGAGTCTCGGACGGGCCGCATGCTTATCTCGTTGACAGATTACGTCAGGGCGCACTTGATCTGGTGATCGGACGTCTGGGTGCACCAGAGACGATGCAACAGCTGAGCTTTACCCAGCTTTATAATGAACATGTGGAAATAGTCGTTCGGCCCGGTCATCCGATTTTGGAAGACCCAAGGCTCGAGCGGATTGCAGAATGGCCCGTGGTTTATCCCTCGCCTGGATCTGCGATCTTGCCGCTGGTCGAGCGGTTTTTGATTGCGAACGGCATGGGGGACTTGCCGCGAAAGGTCGAGACGGTCTCGGGTGCGTTTGGCCGTGTTCATGTGCGTAACTCGGACGCGGTTTGGATCATCTCGGCGGGGGTGGTTGCCAATGAGTTGGCCGAAGGGCGGCTCGTCAGGCTCCCTATTGATACCACTTTGACGCGCGGACCTGTTGGCCTCATGGCGCGGCCCGACGAAGACCCGAGTCCACCACAACGGCTTTTCCGAATTGCGGTGAACAGGGCGATTGAGGAATTGGGTTTGGTGGACCGTTAGGAACGCTTGAGCGTGTCGCCTGCTTCAAGTTTGGGCGTAAGCTCGATCGTTGCGCCTTCGCCCTCTGGGGCGGACTGGCGCGAGATGATCAGTTCAGCAGCCTTTTCGCCAACCTCGCGGCGGCAAGCATCCATCGTAGCAAGCTGACGTGGCAGGCCATCGAGAAGCTCGACACCGTTAAAACCTGCAAGGCCGATCTTGTTTGGCACATCGATCCCTTTCTCCAACAGATAGAGCAGGCCGCCTGCACCAATCATGTCGTTCGAATAGTAGAGGAAGTCGATGTCGGGGTTACGGGTCAGGATGTTCTCGGTCATCTCTCGCCCTTTCGCGAGGGCAGAGCCACCGAGATAGAATTCTTGATCCACGATCTCGATACCTGCTTTGGCGAGTGTACGGGTGAAACCTTCGAAACGCTTACGTGCGCGGTGGTCGAGCGGCATTTTGGTGCCGAGAAAGCCGATTTTCTTGTAACCCTGAGCAATGATCTCTTCGGCCATCTTGCGGCCTGCTCGGCGGTGGCTGATGCCCACGGCGCTGTCCACGGGCTCGCCATCCACGTCCATGATCTCCACCACGGGGCAACCCGCTTGTTCGAGCATCGCGCGGGAAGCCTCGGAATGTTCAAGACCTGCGATAATCACGCCCGAGGGGCGCCAAGACAGCATCTCGAAGAGCACCTTTTCTTCGTTTTCGGGAAGGTAGTCCGTCACGCCCACAACAGGCTGGAGATCGGTGTTTGCCAGCTTTTCAGAGATCCCTGCAAGAACTTCGGGGAAAACCATGTTCCCGAGCGAGGGGATGATGACCGCAACAAGGTTCACGCGCTGCGAGGCGAGTGCACCTGCGATTTTGTTCGGAACATATCCAAGCCGCTTTGCGGCATCCTGAACCTTTTTACGGGTTGCTTCACTCACATCGCCCTTGTTCCGTAGAACGCGGCTGACGGTCATTTCGCTTACGCCAGAGGCTTCTGATACGTCGCGAAGGGTAAGCGGGCGCTTGGTCGGCTGTTTCACGTTTGTAGTCCCGAAACTTTTTAATTGTCCTAGTTACCCATAGTTTTTGCAGAAGTCCAAGTGTCTTGGTGCGGGGCGTTGACGCGGGGCGCAAACAAAGGCAATTAGAAAGCGGCTGGTCCCGTGGCTCAACTGGATAGAGCAGCCCCCTCCTAAGGGGCAGGTTACAGGTTCAAGTCCTGTCGGGATCACCAATCAAACCATGCGAATGACGTCTTTATCGATGGCAAGCATATAGCCTTTGCGGGCGATATTTTTCACTAAGAGTTCGCTTATCATCTGATTGCCGAGTGAATCGCGCAGACGTTTTATCCGCGTTGCGCCAGCCGCTTCGTCGCAGTCCGAGGCATGTCGTCCCGAGATAACCCCTTCGATTTCTGCACCGGACAACACTTCGTCGTCCATGCGCGCCTCGGCAAGGACGCTGAGTGTTTCGATGGCAGCGTCTGTGAGTTTGAATTCAAAGTTATTCAGGTAGACGGTTTTTTGATCTCGGCTGATCAAAAGCGAATTTACCTCGATCCCTTTACGCTCGATTTGACCCATGCGGCGGTTCAGTAGCACAAGCATCACAAGGAAACTGACTGCGGCAACGAGAAGCGCGGTTGAAAAGACCAGAAGAACGAAAATAACGAACCGGTATGACGACAATGTATCGGAAAAGGCTGTGCCAGACTGCGCGAGAATTTCGAGAAGTTTCAGCTCGGCCTGCGTGGTTAGATCGTTATTGGCTACAAAGAGCTGTTCGACCCGCTCGTTAAAGGCATTGGCGTCGGGAAGATTGAGGAAAAGGGCAATGGCCGCTGCGAGAAGGATCGCAACGATTGCCGAAATACCAAAGGTCACCACGCGGGTGCCTGTCTGACGCGCCTCAATAGCGGAGGTAGTTGTCTCCGGCACTCTCTTTCCTTTCCTCTAGACCTGATTCATCAAAAACGCCCAGAACGTTTAACAACGTCCAGCCGTCCGAAGCGAGCTTGGGAGAGAGCTCGTTGGCCGCCTGTTCGACCGAGCAATCCTCTCCGGTGATTTGCGCGACGCCATACTGAAGGCGCAAAGGATCATCCTGTTTGGCTTTGTAATCCGCATAGCATGTAGCGTTCGCCAAGGAGCCAGCGCAAATCAGGACAAGTGTGAGGGGCATTGTGTGTTTCATGATGAAATCAGCATGCCGTTAAAGTTGTCTGTTATTCAATAACCGATCCTTAAATCTGTATTGTTATCGATTAGCCAGTCGACGTTTTTGAATGGCAACTTGGCTTGGCGGCAACGTCTTTCCATCGCGTCGGGCATTCCGGTCGGCGCCCATGTGGAAAGGACCAAGACATGTTCAAGACACTGACCGCTGGGATCACCGCTCTTTCACTTGCGATCCCGCATTCTGCCTCTGCAGCACAGAACAACGATATGGGAAAACTCATTGCCGGCCTTGCGGCTGTTGTGATCATTGGCGCTGCGATTGATGCGACCTCGCGCCAAACTGCGCCGGTTGTGGGAGAGCCTCGTCCGTCGGAGCGCAACACCGATCGCGTGCGCGGCAACCGTGTCGAACCGCTCCCGTCGCAGTGCCGCATTCAGATTCCAGGCCGTCATGGCGAAACGGAAATCTATGGTCAACGCTGTATGAACCGAAACTATTCGCGCGCTGACCGGCTCCCCGAGGTGTGCTCGATCCGCGTGCAGGGTGAATACCGTGACCGTCGTGGTTACTCACCCGACTGTCTGCGTCAGTTTGGGTATGTCGAAGAGTGGGTTGGCCGTACGCGTCATTCTAGTCGCTAGAGATTTCAGTGACCCCATCACTGAAACCGAGAGGGGTGGCGCATGTCCAGAAAGCCATCCCTCACTTTCTCTCTTTGCCGTACATCGCGCTGGGCGCTAAAAGCGGCGCATGAGCGATTATACACCAGACTTGAGTTTTGAGATTGATGCATCGGCGCGGGGCTTCACCTGTATCGCAGGTGTCGATGAGGTGGGGCGCGGACCGCTTGCAGGGCCGGTCACGGCTGCGGCGGTGGTTCTGGACCCCAACAAGATCCCCGAAGGTTTGAATGACAGCAAGAAACTGTCCGCCAAGAAGCGCGAGGCGCTCTATGAGCTGATCCTAGCGCAGTGCGATGTGGGCATTGCGCATGCTTCGGTCGAAGAGATTGATGAGCTCAATATCCTTCGGGCTTCGCATTTAGCGATGGAGCGGGCGGTTGGAATGCTCAAGTCCGTGCCGGATCATCTTTTGATCGACGGCAATCTGATTCCGAAAGGATTCTCGCAATCTACCGAGGCGGTTGTAAAAGGCGATGCGCGTTCGCTTTCTATTGCTGCTGCTTCAATTGTGGCGAAAGTGTGTCGCGACAGAATAATGGTGGGATTGGCGCAACAGTTTCCGGGCTATGGATGGGAGCAAAATGCAGGCTATCCGAGTAAGCAACACCGCGATGCGCTCATAAAAATAGGGGTTACACCACATCATCGGAGGTCTTTTAAGCCGGTGCACAACATCTTGTATCAAGAATAAAACGTAACCACCTGATTCAATAAAGCTTTTGACATAGACCGCTTGGTCACGCATTTTTGTCTCAACCAAATGAGCGAGAATAACTCGCCGGTTATGAGGCAGATATGACGACCAAGAGCACGGCACCGGAGGCGGCAACGCTTCCGCTGAACAGTATTATTGGCGGCGATTGTATAGAGATTATGAACAGCCTTCCTGAAGGCTCTGTTGATCTTATCTTCGCTGACCCACCCTATAACCTTCAGCTCAAGGGCGATTTGCATCGTCCTGACAACTCTAAAGTTGATGCTGTTGACGATCATTGGGACCAGTTTTCATCCTTTGCGGTTTATGACGAGTTTACGCGTGAGTGGCTTAAAGCGGCGCGTCGTTTGCTCAAACCCGATGGCGCGATCTGGGTGATCGGTTCCTATCACAATGTATTCCGCATGGGCGCTGAGCTTCAGAACCAAGGGTTCTGGATTCTCAATGACGTGGTCTGGCGCAAGTCGAACCCAATGCCCAACTTCCGTGGCAAACGGTTGACCAATGCGCATGAGACGCTCATTTGGGCGTCCAAGCAGGAAAGCAGCAAATATACCTTCAATTATGAAGCGCTCAAAG
>JAYPUF010000014.1:0-35737 GCA_038133925.1 Marivivens sp.
AAGTCAAGGAAACGCTGTGCCGTATGGTTACCGCGATTGCCGAAGAGCACGCGCCGGCCTAAGCAACAACCCATTCTGAGAATGCGCCGCAGTTTGTAGCTGCGGCGTTTTCTTTTGCCTAAGGATGATTGCACCAAAGCAGAACTCTGCTATTTCCGCGTCAATCAACTTAGGCCGATGAATGTCCGGACAAGCAAAGCAATCTCTCGCGAGAACGACAACGATGTTCACGATCGTTGGTCTGGTCGCGTCTGGCTCACACTTTTTGCTTGCGGCATTTCTACACGAAACCTTGGGCCTCGGGCTCATCCTTGCGAATTGCCTCGGCTTTATGTCTTCGTTTGTCATTTCTTACTTTGGGCATCGCCGGTTCAGCTTTCGCTCTAACCGTCCGCACCGAACCGCAGTCCCGATGTACGCCATCACCGCAGGGAGCGGCTTTTCCGCCAACACGCTGACGGTCTATACCCTCATACATCTCACAGAGCGAGAACAGCTCTTCTATATTCTGGTCGGAATTTCTGTGGGTGCAGCAGTCGTATTCATTGCATCGAAATACTGGGCCTTCGCGACGCCGAAATCCTAACGATTTAGGGAAGTGGCGCACCCAAGTGGATTCGAACCACTGGCCTTTGCCTTCGGAGGGCAACGCTCTATCCAGCTGAGCTATGGGTGCGTACTGAAGTCTCTATATCCGTGCCGCACAGACGCCGCAACGCGAAATAACGCACTGCGGCTCTGAATATTAGGCGAAGAGCTCGTTACAAAGCTCCAACCCTTCGACCAATTTATCCACTTCTTCCAAAGTGTTGTAGAGGCCAAAGGAAGCGCGGCAAGTGGCACCGACGCCCATATGCTCCATGAGCGGCATGGCGCAATGGGTCCCTGCCCGAACAGCCACGCCCTTTTTGTCGAGCACGGTTGAAATATCATGAGCGTGGGCCATGCCCTGAAGCGTGAACGAAAAGATCGCCGCTTTGTTCGATGAATTACCTTGGATGTTCATCCAGTTCAGCCCAGCAAATTTCTCACGAGCGTAAGCACACAGCTTGGCTTCATGAGCAGCGACATTCTCCATGCCCAAAGTCATGAGGTAATCAAGCGCGACGCCCATCCCAATCGTCTGAACAATTCCAGGGGTACCTGCCTCGAACTTGAGGGGCGCATCATTGTAGGTGACTTCGTCCTTGGTCACGTCGCGGATCATATCACCGCCACCAAAGAACGGGCGCATTTCGGCCTGACGCTCTTTGCGGACATAGATGGCACCCGATCCCGAAGGTCCATAGAGCTTGTGTCCAGTGATCGGATAAAAATCACAGCCAATGTCTTGAACATCGACAGGCATATGAACAGAGCCTTGGCTGCCGTCCACCAGAACAGGAACACCCTTGGCACGGGCAGCGTGGCAGATCGTCTTAACATCAACGATTGTACCCAAAACGTTCGAACACTGTGTCACAGCAACAAGTTTGGTCTTGGGACCAATGGCGTCGATCACCGCTTGCGGATCAAGGTCTCCGTTTGCATCCACATCAACCCACTTAAGGACAACACCCTGTCTTTCGCGCAGGAAGTGCCAAGGCACGATGTTGGCATGGTGCTCCATGACTGAAAGTACGATCTCGTCGCCTGCCTGAAGACGCGGCGCGGCCCATGCATAGGCCACCATATTAATGCCCTCGGTCGTTCCCGAGTTGAATATAATCTCGTCTTCGTCGGCGGCATTGAGAAACCTGGCAACGACCCCGCGCACGCTTTCGTATTTCTCAGTAGCGAGGTTAGAAAGGAAGTGTAACCCACGGTGAACGTTAGCATATTCCTCAGAATAGGCTTTGGTGATTGCATCAATCACGACCTTGGGCTTTTGCGCAGATGCACCATTATCGAGATAGACGAGCGGTTTACCGTTCACTTCACGCGACAGGATCGGGAAATCCTTGCGGATCTCGTTCACATCATACATCGGCGCCATCCTTTTCGGCTTCGATTAGTGTCGCGCCCCAAATGCCCACGAAAGCGACGAGCCAGACGCCGCCCACGATTTGGGTTGCGGCGACATTCCCGTTCAAACCTGTCAGCAGTCCGTAAAAGAGCATGATTGGCGTCGTTGACAGCAATGTCCAAAACAGTGAGAGACGCGCAGTATAGAACGTCCCCTTACCGCGAAAAATTTTGGCGATCAGATGGGCCAAAGCAGCAATGCCGTAGAATGCCAACGGCCACATGAAAATCCACGCAAGGAGGTCATAGGACATCAGCTGCGTGAAATCTTCGCCCGTTGTGAAAGCCTCGCGCTGGAGCCTCGGCCATTGCGCAACAAAGGTAATTGCGCAGCCTGCCATAAGGAACGCAAGCGCACGGTCCTCACGTCGGCCCATCGCCAAAAGATCCCGCATCACGAGACGCGGGTGCCTCCAAGTGCGGAACATATCGCGGCTAACGGTCATCAGTTGTGCCGATCAAGCCATTCGGACATGCGCGCTAGAACCTCTTCGGCAAGCCCTTCGTCCTCGATCTCTTCCACGGCTTCCGCGAGGAACGCCAAAGTCAGAAGATTCTTCGCCGCCTTTTCCGGAACGCCGCGTGAGCGGAGATAGAAAAGCGCAGTTTCGTCAATCGCGCCCACCGTCGAGCCGTGCGAACAGGCCACATCGTCGGCGTAAATCTCAAGCTCGGGCTTGGCGAGGAATTGGCTGTCGTCGTCAAGGAGAAGACCCTGACTGATCTGATAACCATCCGTCTTTTGCGCACCGGCTTTTACAAGGATTTTGCCTTGGAATACGCCCACTGCTCCATTTCGGAGAACCTTCTTGAACACCTGACGGCTTTCGCAATTCACGGCGTCATGCGTGATGAAAACGGTGTCATCGTGATGGAAGTCCTTGCCGTCACCGACACAAGCGCCTGCAACATGTGCAACTGCATCGTCTCCAGTAAGCTCGAGCACCACTTCATTGCGTGTCAGAACTCCGTTAGCCGTCAGTGTGAAGGACTTGAACTTGGACTCGGTACCGAGCCGCGCAAAAAGCCCCGTCACAGCACGGCGCTCGTGATCGCGACCTTGGGTGCGAACGTGATGGAACGACGCGTTGTCGGCAATCTCAACTTCGGCAACTTTGTTGAAACGCGCTGCGGCTGGACCAGCTTCTAGAAGCGTGAAATCAGCACCCTCTTCAAGTTTGACCACATGATGCAGGTTCGCATCCGAAGTTTCTTGTGCGTGAAGGTATGTGATGGCGACAGGACGCGGTGCTTTACCAGTGACGCGGATAACCAGACCGTCTGTCGCAAAAGCAGTATTTAGTGCAGCAAGCGGACGTTCAACCGGCGTTTGACCGCGGTTTTCAAGAACGCCATAAACATCCTTTGCCCAGTGGATGTCCTGTTGGGTAGCAAGCTCAAGCCGAGTAATCTCGACGCCATCCATAGCAAGATCGTCCGAGGCTTCCGCGTCGAAGACACCGTCGACGAAAACAATTTTAAGAGCGTCCACATCTGCAAAGGTCGGAGCTTCACCGCTCTCAAACACTGCAGCACGTGGCGCATCCACGGCGCTCAGGTCGGCTGGATTAGTAAAACGCCAGTATTCATCGCGGCGACCGGGGACGCCCATAGCGGCGATACGCGCCAAAGCATCTCGACGCGCCTTTGTTGCCCACTCTGCCCCCGAAGGAAGGGTCAGAGCCGACAGACGCGCTTCGGTCGCGTCGGCTTTGATCTTGGGCAGAGCCATTATTCGACCTCCGCCAAAATGTCAGCGTAACCGTTGTTTTCAACTTCGAGAGCAAGCTCGGGACCACCCGTCTTTACGATGCGCCCATTGGCAAGAATGTGCACAACGTCCGGTTTGATATGGTCAAGAAGACGCTGGTAGTGCGTTATGACGAGGAAGGAACGGCCTTCCGAGCGCAGCGCGTTCACACCCTCGGAAACGAGCTTCATCGCATCAACGTCCAGACCAGAGTCGGTCTCATCAAGGATGCACATCTTTGGCTCGAGCATCGCCATTTGAAGGATCTCGTTGCGTTTCTTTTCACCGCCCGAGAAGCCAACGTTAACAGGACGCTTGAGCATGTCTGCGTCGATGTTGAGCGTTTTTGCCTTGGCGCGCACTTCTTTGAGGAAGTCCGCTGCCGAAAGCTCTTCTTCACCGCGCGCTTTGCGCTGAGCATTCACGGCGGTCCGCAAGAACGTCATGTTGCCAACGCCAGGGATTTCCACAGGATATTGGAACGCAAGGAAAAGTCCCGCGGCTGCGCGCTCTTCGGGCTCCATCTCAAGGATATCAACGCCATCAAGCGTTGCCGAGCCTTCTGTCACTTCATACCCATCACGGCCCGCAAGCACATAAGAGGTCGTGGATTTGCCCGAACCATTCGGCCCCATGATCGCGTGCACTTCGCCTGCGCCAATGGTCAGGTTTACACCCTTGAGGATTTCCTTGCCCTCTTCTTCAAGTTTGACGTGCAGGTTCTTGATTTCCAGCATTATTCTTCTCCGTTGATCGCCCTTGCGATCTTAATCTGATGGGCGTGCAGCCGCCCGTTATACTTTAGACGGGTCTAGCCCAGAACCACCGCGGTGCCCGAAGCGGACACCATGAGCATATTGTTGATCACCTCGTAGTCGAGATCGACCCCGACCACAGCCGTCGCACCGCGATCCGCGGCACGTTCTTCCAATTCGCGAAGCGCGGTCTCGCGCGCTTCGGCAAGGCTCTTTTCATATGCACCAGAGCGGCCACCGATGATGTCGGTGATCCCCGCGAAAATATCGCGAAAAACGTTCGCGCCGAGGATCGCCTCGCCCGTGACGATCCCCTTGTATTCGGCAATCTGATAGCCTTCGACAGTCGGAGTAGTCGTTACAATCATGACATTATCCTCTAAACACGAGCGCTGCGCCGATTGCGATGAACCCGAAACCGGCCATCGTCATCCAGCTGACGCTTTCCTTGAGATAAAACACCGAAAACCCCACAAAGATGATCAGCGTTATGACTTCCTGAATGGTCTTGAGCTGCGCCGCTGAATAGACCTGATGACCTATGCGATTGGCCGGAACGGCGAGGAAATACTCGAACAGAGCGATGCCCCAGCTTGCCAGAATGACCACAATCAAAGGCGCGGCTTTGAACTTGAGATGCCCATACCACGCGAACGTCATGAAAACGTTCGAAAGGAGCAGCAACGCAATTGGTGCGATATAGGGCATCTGGGCCGTTTCCTATGACAGAGCGGACGGGCATCAGCCCACCGAACCCTCGAGTGAAATTGCGACAAGCTGTTGCGCTTCCATGGCAAATTCCATCGGAAGAGCTTGAAGCACCTCTTTGCAGAAGCCGTTCACAACGAGCGCGACGGCCTCTTCTTCGTCCATGCCGCGCGAACGGCAATAGAAGAGCTGATCGTCATCCACCTTGGAGGTGGTGGCTTCGTGCTCGACGCGGGACGAGTTGTTCTTGACCTCGATATAGGGAACGGTGTGCGCGCCACATTTGTCGCCAATCAAGAGACTGTCACACTGTGTATAGTTGCGCGAATTCTTCGCCTTGGGGTGCATAGAAACAAGCCCGCGATAGGTGTTCTGTGCCTTGCCAGCCGAGATACCTTTGGAGACGATGCGCGACTTGGTGTTCTTGCCAAGATGCACCATCTTTGTGCCGGTATCGGCCTGCTGCATGTTGTTGGCGATCGCGATAGAGTAGAACTCGCCTTGGCTATCGTCCCCGCGCAAAATGCAGGACGGGTATTTCCAAGTCACAGCCGAGCCGGTTTCAACCTGCGTCCACATCACCTTGGACCGATCTCCACGGCAATCCGCGCGCTTGGTCACAAAGTTATAGATCCCGCCCTTGCCGTTCTCGTCACCTGGATACCAGTTCTGGACGGTCGAGTATTTCACCTCGGCGTCCTCTTCCACGATGATCTCGACCACTGCGGCGTGAAGCTGCGCTGTGTCGCGCTTGGGCGCGGTACAGCCTTCGAGGTAGGACACATAAGAGCCCTTATCCGCAATGATCAGCGTACGCTCGAACTGGCCCGTGTTTTCTGCATTGATACGGAAATAGGTCGATAGTTCCATCGGGCAGCGGGTGTTCGGTGGGATGTAAACAAACGAGCCGTCCGAAAACACCGCACTGTTAAGTGTCGCATAGAAGTTGTCCGACACGGGCACGACCGAGCCGAGGTACTTTTTCACCAACTCAGGATGTTCACGGATCGCCTCGGAGATTGAGCAGAAGATCACGCCAGCCTTTTCAAGTTCTTTCTTGAAGGTCGTGCCGACCGAGACCGAGTCAAAGACCGCATCGACCGCAACCTTGCGCTCGCCCTGTGCTTCTTCTGCGCCTTCGACACCCGCAAGGATCATCTGTTCCTTGAGCGGAATGCCCAGCTTTTCATAGGTGGCAAGCAGCTTTGGATCGACATCCTCAAGCGATTTGGGCTTTTCAATCATGCTCTTGGGGCGGGCATAGTAATATTGATCCTGAAAATCGATTTCAGGATAGTTGACCATCGCCCACTTGGGCTCTTCCATCCCCTGCCAACGCTCAAGCGCGGACAGACGCCATTCGGTCATCCACTCAGGTTCTTCGTTCTTTTCGCTGATCAAACGGACGATATCGGCATTCACACCCTTGGGTGCGTATTCCATCTCAATCTCGGTGTTCCAACCGTATTTATAGGTGCCGGACAGTTTGGAAACTGCATCGACCGTTTCCTGATCAACACCGTCTTTAACGTCCATTTTATCCAATGCAGCCATCATCAACCCCTTTTCACGCGGCACGCGCGCGCATCTTTCGATATCTGTCGGACCAAGCCTCTGCGAACCGCAGCACTTCGTCCTCTGTTGTGTCACGACCAAGCGACACGCGGATCGCGCATCCCGCCGCCTCTTCGTCGAAGCCCATGGCACGCAAAACGCGCGAGGACTTTACCTTTCCGCTCGAGCACGCCGACCCTGCCGAAATGGCAAAACCAGCGAGATCCATCACCATAACCTGCGTCTCGCCTTTCCATCCTCGCGTGATCATGCACGAGGTATTTGGAAGACGATTTGCACCTTTCCCGACAAAAATAGTTTCCGGTGCTTCAGTCTCAATGGCCTTTTCTAGAATATTTCTAAGTTCGGCAACCCGTTCCCATACGCCATTTGCCAAATCTTGCTGTGCGGCGACAGCAGCGGCAGCAAATCCTGCGATTCCAACGAGATTTTCAGTGCCAGCACGCCACCCACGTTCTTGACCGCCGCCCTTGAGCTGAGCGACGACATCAGTGCCTTGTGGAAAGACCAGAGCGCCAATCCCGCGCGGACCGCCAACTTTGTGTGCAGAGACAAAGCCCATCCCAACGCCCGACCACTCAAAGGCAAAGGGGACTTTTCCAAAACCTTGGGTCAGATCGGATACCGCGAGCCCCTTAGGCAAGTCTTGCAGCACTCCGGTTTCGGAGTTTGCAAGCTGAAGCGCAGTTTGCTTAGGCAAATCGACTTGTGCGATCCCGTTTGGATCAACATCAACATCTACCTCGCACCAGCTTGTCACGGCGTCGTGCTCGATGCCCGAACAATGCAACCCACGCCCGTTAAGCGACAATGACGCCGCCTCGGTCGAGCCTGAGGTAAAGACCACATCAGAATTCGCAGCGCCAAGTGCCTCGGCTATCTGACCGCGGGCTTTCTCCATTAAAGCCTTGGCCGCGCGACCCTCGGTATGCACCGAGGATGGATTGCCCACGACATCCAACGCCGCGATCATCGCATCGCGCGCTTCGGACCGCAGCGGCGTGGTCGCGTTATGGTCAAGGTAAGAACGGGCCATTTATTCGTCGACGACCTCAAACAAGGCCGGAACTGCTGGGCATGGCGCCAGCGTATTCGCAATCACATCCGAAAGACGTGCTTGGTGAAGAAACACATAAACATGGGCTGAAAGGCCTTCCCAAAGACGGTTTGTCAGCGATTGCGCACGGCTTCCAGAGGCCGCGCCAGAGGCACCTGCCCCTTTATGCATCGCGCTGACCGTTTCATCCACCGCACCCAGAACATCGGCAACACGGATTTCAGACGGGGACTTTGCAAGCTTATACCCGCCACCCGGTCCGCGAACAGACTCGACCAAACCTTCCCGACGGAGCTTCACGAACAACTGTTCTAGATAGGGGAGCGAAATATCCTGACGCTTAGACACCTCATTCAGAGTCACAAGCGAGCCAGGGGGCTGTAGCGCCAGATCAGCAAGCGCAACCATCGCATAGCGGCCTTTCGTGCTCAGTTTCATGTCCAAACCCTTCATTCAAGACCAAAACAAGGCCCATTTAGATTGACGCCGCGCCTTGGCGTCATTACTTCAAACCGACGAGTCCACGAGCATCGGCCGCGGATTTAGAACACTTCTAAGGTGCCTGAGAGTTTTCGTCAAGAATTCGATGGCCAACAACAAACAGGGACACCTATGCCCGAAGTCATTTTCCCTGGCCCCGAGGGCCGTCTCGAAGGTCGCTACCATCCGCAAAAAGACCGTGATGCTCCGATTGCGATCGTTCTGCACCCTCACCCGCAGTTCGGCGGCACCATGAACAACCGCGTTGTGTACAACCTGCACTATGCGTTCCACAAAATGGGCTTCACTGTTCTTCGCTTTAACTTCCGCGGCGTTGGCCGCAGCCAAGGCGAATACGATCAGGGTATTGGCGAGCTTTCGGATGCAGCGTCAGCGCTCGATTATTTGCAGTCGATGAACACCGGCTCAAAGCATTGCTGGGTCGCGGGCTTCTCGTTTGGCGCTTGGATTGGCATGCAGCTTTTGATGCGCCGCCCCGAGATCACCGGGTTCATTTCCGTGGCTCCGCCCGCGAACATGTACGACTTTAGCTTCCTTGCACCCTGCCCGTCCTCGGGTCTGATCATCAACGGAAGTGCCGACCGCGTCGCTCCGCCTGCTGACACCGTGGGCCTTGTTAACAAGCTTCACGACCAGAAAGGCATCACCATCACCCACGAGGTTGTGGAAGGTGCAGGCCACTTCTTTGAAGACCCGCATATGGACACTATGGTCAATTCCGTCCAAACTTATGTGAAAAGACGTCTGACGGAGAACACGCGCTAATCATGGCACTCTTGGACGATATGGCCGACGAAATCGCAGTATCTGCTTTGGCAGATGAGCTGCGTTCGGGCGACGACAAAATCGTCGCCCAAGTTGGCGAGATCCTTGGCGCGTCCTCCCAGACCTTGCAAGAAGCCTATCTCACCGCGATCCGTGTGCGGCGCGCAGAGAAACGGGCCAAGGCTTTGCTGGCCGAACGCCTCAAAGCTCACAAAGCGACCGAGGCACGAAAACAATGACGGATATGGGCGCACTCTCCGCAAGATTGGAGTATCTTGCAGAAGCCGATGCGCTCAAATCCATCCCCGCGGAAACTTTTCGCTCTAACTCTTTGCGTACAGAGAGCCGAGCAGATCAACGCTGGCACACGGCTTTAACCGCTCTTATCCTTGGACCCAAACTCGCTAACCGCGCCACAGTAGACGGTGCAATCCTCTATATGCTTTTGGGACAAGCTTTCTCGGATCGTTGGCATCGCACACTTCCCAATCCTGTTGCCACACGAATCGAACCCTATCTTAATCCGCAATCGGTCTCTCTCGGGTCGACGCTACTTTCGGTCTACGCCCAAGACCTTTCCGGGCTCTCTGAAGCCTCCGCTGTAACCTCAAATGCTTTCATGAGCGATGGCGAAGCGGCATTTCTGCGCGAATGCAACAAACTCAAAGACGTGTTTCGAGCAACCCGCCTCCATGATGACTCGCGAAGAGAAAATACCGCCGAACATAGTTTTCACGTCGCTCTTCATGCGATCCTTCTTGAAGACTACGCCAAAGAACCCGTGGATCTCATGCATGTCATTCGCATGCTTTTGGTCCACGACATCGTTGAGATCGACGCAGGCGACACCCCGATTCACGCGGCCTTGGACCCTAAGGATCAAGAAGAACGCGAACTAGCCGCTGCCAATCGTCTCTTTGGCCTTTTACCAAAAGAAAAAGCTGAATACCTCATGTCTCTATGGAACGAGTTTGAAGCGAATGAGACACCAAGCGCCCAATTTGCCAAATCGCTCGACCGTGTCCCGCCCATTTGTGCAAATCTGGCGAATGGTGGCGGGACTTGGGTTGATTACGAGGTAACCTATGAACAATTGGTTGATCGAGTTGGCGCGAAAATGTCGCGCGGCGCCCCTGCGCTCTGGGAATATCTAGACCGTAAGATCCGTGAGTTTCCGTGGTTTGCGGATCAATTGAAATAACGCGCTTGCCTCTCTTAAATCCAAGAGCGAAAAGAACAATGAAAATGCACCAATGCCCGATTTAGCGGCCCTTGGTCCTAGGTAATTTGAACTGACACTTTATTAAAAATGACAAATCCAGACACGACAAAGCACACCCTAAAAGAAGACGCGATGGGCATTCTCTTTGGAACCACGATGGCGTCCTTTGGGATTATCATTCTGACCCATCTTGGGCTGGTGACCGGACAGACGGCGGGCCTTGCCGTTCTGATTTCCTATGCAACGGGTTGGTCTTTTGGCCCCGTCTTTTTCGTTGTGAACCTTCCGTTCTACTATCTCGGCTACAAACGTATGGGCAAAGTGTTCACGATCAAAACGCTCGCCGCAGTCTCTGTCTTATCCGTTCTGAGCTACTTTATGCCAAACTGGATCAGCTTTGAGCACCTAGACCCCATCTTTGGCGCTCTGCTCTTTGGTGCGCTTGTAGGGACGGGTCTGCTTGCGCTGATACGGCATGGCGCCTCACTTGGAGGCATTGGCATCGTCGCGATATACCTTCAGGACCGGATCGGATTTAAGGCGGGCTACACTCAGCTAATATTCGATGCCATTCTCTTCATCGCAGCACTGTTCTTGCGTGAACCTATAATCGTTTTCTATAGCTTTATCGGTGCATTTGTCGTCAACATCGTGATCGCAGTTAACCATCGGCGAGACCGCTATATCGCTACCTGAGGCACTATGAAGCTCCATATCGTCGCGCTTTTGATCGCTATCATCTTTGAAACAATAGCGACCTCGGCGCTCAAGGCGAGTGACCAGTTCACGCGCCTCACACCGTCGCTCATTGTCATCGTCGGTTATGCCGCCTCGTTCTGGCTCTTGGCCTATGCGGTGAGGTTCATGCCGGTTGGGATCGTATACGCAATCTGGTCTGGACTTGGGATCGTCCTTGTTGCCGTGATTGCATTTGTTGTTTTCGGACAAAAGCTCGATCTGCCAGCCGTAATAGGTCTTTGCCTTATCCTAGCTGGGATTCTCGTGATTAACCTCTTTTCGAACACGACTGGTCACTAAAAGCCACTTTGACGGCATTAGGTCTAGCTTTTGCTGCGATTGCACGGTATGGCGCGCGCAATCCCGAAAAAAGGCTCACCTATGGATATCCGTAATATCGCGATTATCGCGCACGTTGACCACGGCAAGACTACGCTTGTGGATGAACTTCTCAAGCAATCCGGCGCATTCCGCGAAAACCAAGCCGTGGCTGAACGCGCCATGGATAGCAATGACATCGAACGCGAACGCGGCATCACCATTCTCGCAAAATGTACCAGCGTTGAATGGAAAGGCACCCGTATCAACATCGTCGACACGCCCGGCCACGCCGACTTTGGCGGCGAAGTTGAGCGTATCCTTTCGATGGTGGACGGCGTTGTTCTTCTCGTTGACGCAGCTGAAGGCCCGATGCCGCAGACCAAATTCGTAACATCGAAGGCTCTTGCCCTCGGCCTCAAGCCGATCGTGGTTCTGAACAAAGTCGACAAGCCCGATGC
The DNA here is from genome assembly GCA_038133925.1 of Marivivens sp. Taxonomy (GTDB): domain Bacteria; phylum Pseudomonadota; class Alphaproteobacteria; order Rhodobacterales; family Rhodobacteraceae; genus Marivivens. The sequence continues at coordinate 11,855 of JAYPUF010000014.1, forward strand.
AGAGCCAGATCGCGCGCTCGACGAATGCTTCGACCTATTTGCAAGCCTTGACGCCAACGACGAACAGCTTGATTTCCCGCATCTTTATGCTTCTGGCCGTTCTGGCTGGTGTGACGTGGAGCTTGACGGTCCGCGCAAGAACCTCGACGCTCTGTTCGAGCTCGTTGTAAAGCACGTTGAAGCCCCCAAGCAGATCGCGTCCAAGGACGAGCCCTTCCGCATGCTCGCTACCACGCTGTCCGCTGACCCGTTCATCGGCCGTATTCTGACGGGCCGCGTCGAGAGCGGCACGCTTCGCACGGGTGACAGCCTCAAGGCACTTTCGCGCAAAGGCGACAAGATCGAGAACTTCCGCGTGACCAAGATCCTCGCGTTCCGCGGTCTCGCTCAGGCTCCGATCGATGTTGCCGAAGCAGGCGATATTGTAACCGTTGCTGGTATGACCAAGGCAACTGTGGCCGATACGCTTTGCGATGTCTCGGTTGATGAAGCCATCGACGCTCAGCCGATCGACCCGCCAACCATTTCGGTATTGTTCGGCATCAACGATTCGCCTCTCGCGGGTCGTGATGGCAAAAAAGTTCAGTCGCGCGTTATCCGTGACCGTCTCATGAAAGAGGCTGAAACCAACGTCGCAATCAAGATCGAAGACACGCCGGGCGGTGAAGCCTTTATCGTGTCGGGTCGCGGCGAACTCCAGATGGGCGTCCTTATTGAAAACATGCGTCGCGAAGGCTTTGAACTTTCGATCTCGCGTCCGCAGGTCATCGTCCGCGAGGTTGACGGGCAGCGTATGGAGCCAATCGAAGAAGCAACCATTGACGTGGATGACGAATACACTGGTGTTGTTGTTGAAAAACTCACCGGCCCACGCAAAGGCGATCTCGTTGAAATGCGCCCTGCAGGCGCTGGCAAGACCCGTATCGTGATGCATGTTCCGTCGCGCGGCCTTATTGGCTATCACGGCGAATTCCTCACCGACACGCGCGGCTCTGGCGTTCTCAACCGTATTTTCCACAGCTGGGCACCCTACAAAGGCCCGATCCAAGGCCGTCGTCAGGGCGTTCTGATCTCGATGGAAAACGGTCAGGCCGTGGCTTACGCGCTTTGGAACCTCGAAGAGCGCGGCAAGATGTTCATCAACCCACAGTCGGACGTCTATGAGGGCATGATCATCGGCGAACACAGCCGTGACAACGACCTTGAAGTGAACCCGCTTAAGGGCAAAAAGCTCACCAACGTTCGTGCGTCAGGCACCGACGAAGCGGTGCGCTTGACCCCGCCTGTTGTGATGTCGCTTGAACAGGCAATCGCCTATATTGATGATGATGAGCTTGTAGAAGTGACGCCGAATGCGATCCGTCTTCGTAAGCGCTTCCTCGATCCACATGAGCGCAAGCGGATGGCGAAAGCCTCGTAATTCCAGAGCGGGCCCTTCGGGGCCCGTTTCGTTTTTAGGGAGGTTTGGGGGCTCTGCCCCCGCCGCTTTGCGGCTCCCCCGAGATATTTGGGGCACAAAGGCAAGCAAAAAGCGCGCGGGGGAAAAGCCGCGCGCTTTTTGAAATTGGCCCAGCCAGAGTTATTCGGCGGCTTCTACAATTATGAGATCGCGCTCGGCCGCGTTTTTCGCGAAAGCAACAGCCTCTTGGTAGGCTTCCGAATAATAGCAATCGTGGGCTGCCTGAAGGCTTGGGAATTGCGCCACTACATGGCGAGCACGGTCGGTGCCTTCTAGGATCTCGTATTTTCCACCGCGCGCGAGAAACTTGCCGCCATGCGCCTCAATCGCGGCTGGGGCGCGCTTTGCATATTCTGCGTAAGCGGCCTCATCCGTGACTTTTACATGTGCAATCCAGAACGCAGCGGGCATTTACGCGCTCGCCAGGATGGCTTCGGCAGCCTTGATCGCGGCCTCGGCGTTTTGAGCCGATGCGCCGCCACCCTGCGCCATATCAGGACGGCCGCCGCCGCCTTTGCCACCCAGTTCAGGAGTAACGGCGCGAAGGATGTCTACAGCGGAAACGCGGCCCAAAAGGTCAGAGGTCACACCCACAGCAACAGCCGCTTTGTCTCCCGCGTCAGCAATTAAAAGCACAGCACCTGATCCCATCGCAGCTTTCATCTCGTCGATGAGCGCAGGAAGATCCTTGCCCGTGACGCCAGAAAGCACTTGAGCCTTGAAGGCTATGCCATTGATTTCTTTTGTTTCGGCCTCAGCTTTTGAGCCACCAGCCATTGCAAGTTCACGGCGCAACTGAGCGACTTCGTTGGCAAGCGCTTTACGTTCGTCAGCCAAGGCTTTGACGCGCTCAGCTGCCTCAGACGCAGGAGCCTTAAGAATTGCAGCAACTGCATTAAGACGGCTTTCTTGATCCTTGAGGTAGTCAATCGCGACCTGACCGGTAAGTGCCTCGACACGGCGGACGCCAGCCGAAGACGCACTGTCAGACAGCACAACGAAAGCACCGATTTCGCCAAGCTGGCGAACGTGCGTGCCGCCGCAAAGTTCAAGCGAATAGACATCACCAGAGGTGCCCTTGCCCGAACCGTCCTTGCGGCCCATTGAGACAACGCGCACTTCGTCGCCGTATTTCTCGCCAAAGAGGGCCTGAGCACCCAGACCACGCGCTTCATCTGGCGTCATGATCCGCGTTTCGACTTTGGTATTCTGACGGATCATCGCGTTCACTTCGTTTTCAACGCGGATGATCTCATCAGAAGAGAGCCCTTTGCCGTGGCTAAAGTCGAAACGAAGGCGATCTGGTGCATTCAGCGAACCGCGCTGTGCAATATGATCACCGAGAACTTCGCGAAGCGCTTCGTTAAGAAGGTGTGTTGCCGAGTGGTTGGCACGAATATCTGTGCGTCGTGCTCGATCGACGTCGAGACGCGCCGCTTGTCCCTTGGCAACGGTGCCTTCGGTTACTTCACCGATGTGAATAAAGATGCCCGCAGCCTTTTTCGTGTCGGTGACAGTGATCACACCGCTTTCGGTTTTGATCACGCCAGCGTCTCCGACCTGACCGCCGGATTCGGCGTAGAACGGGGTCTGGTTGACCACGATCTGTACAGCCTCGCCCTGCTTGGCCTCGGTCGCAACGTCCGATCCTTTGACCACGGCAACGATCTGGCCTTCTGCCACTTCTGTGTCATAGCCAAGGAATTCGGTTACACCCGACTTGTCAGCCAGATCGTACCAGACCGATGCGTCAGCAGCCTCGCCCGAACCCGACCATGCGGCGCGAGCCTTGGCCTTTTGTTCGGCCATCGCAGCGTCGAAGCCAGCGGTTTCGACCGCGCGGCCCTTTTCACGCAACGCATCCTGCGTCAGGTCGAGCGGGAAGCCGTAGGTATCGTAGAGTTTGAACGCAGTCGCACCCGGAAGGTCTGCGCCCTCGTCCAGACCGGAAAGTTCGTCGTCGAGTAGCTTAAGACCGCGATCCAGCGTCGTCTTGAAGCGGGTTTCCTCGGCCTTCAGCGTTTCGCTGATCAGCGCCTGCGCCTGTCCCAGCTCCGGATAGGCCGCGCCCATCTGCTTGACCAGTTCGGGGACCAGACGGAACATCAACGGGTCTTTGGCACCCAAGAGGTGCGCATGACGCATAGCGCGGCGCATGATGCGGCGCAGCACATAACCACGGCCTTCGTTCGAAGGCATCACACCATCCGCAATCAGGAACGAAGTCGAGCGCAGGTGGTCGGCAATCACTCGGTGATGCACGTTGCCGGTGCCATCGGGATCGGTCGAAGTGGCATTGGCCGATGCCTCGATCAGAGCGCGCATTAGATCGGTGTCGTAGTTGTCATGCTTGCCCTGCAGCAGTGCGCCGATACGTTCAAGACCCATGCCCGTGTCGATCGACTGCATTTCCAGATCGATCATCGAGCCGTCTTCGAACTGTTCGTTCTGCATAAAGACGTTGTTCCAAATCTCGATGAAACGGTCACCGTCCTCGTCCGGCGAACCCGGAGGGCCACCAGCAATGTGTTCGCCGTGGTCAAAGAAAATCTCGGTGCACGGACCGCAAGGACCGGTGGGCCCCATCTGCCAGAAGTTATCTTTGGTCGGGATGCGGATGATGCGGTGATCTTCGAGGCCAGCAACCTTTTTCCAAATCTCGGCGGCTTCATCATCGGTGTGGTAGACCGTAACCAGAAGCTTGTCCTTGGGGATGTCGAAATCTTTGGTCAGCAATTCCCAAGCGAATGTGATCGCCTGTTCCTTGAAGTAGTCGCCGAACGAGAAGTTGCCGAGCATTTCAAAGAACGTGTGGTGGCGCGCGGTATAGCCCACGTTATCAAGGTCGTTATGCTTGCCGCCTGCGCGAACGCATTTCTGCGCGGTGGTCGCACGGACATAGTCGCGGCGTTCGACACCGGTAAAGCAGTTCTTGAACTGAACCATGCCCGAGTTCGTGAACATAAGGGTTGGATCGTTGCGTGGAACCAGTGACGAGGATGGGACAATGGTATGTCCGTTGCGCTCGAAAAAGTTCAGGTAAGTGGAGCGGATATCGGCAAGGCTCGTCATAGGCTTAATATCTCATGCAGGCAGGATTTTCCGTTGGTTTATAGACCAACGGGAGCGCTGTCCATGCCAACAAAGCCTATTGCTGCTTGAATAGCTTATCACCTGTCCGAATGATGCCGTCCTGCACGATTGAGCACAGCATACCACGAGGCCGAAGATGCATGTTTTCAGGATCACGCGCCCAGTCATAGGCATCTTGCCCGTAGCGCGCCTTCCATTTGACGCAGCCCTCGTTGAACACCTCTGAGACTTCGAGAACCGCCGTCCCGACCTTCAAGCGCTGCCCAGTCGGAAGGTTTTCAATCGTGAGGTTCATATCTACGATGAACGTGTCACCCGGAAAAATCACATCATCGTTCCAAACGAGGTCCAAAACGCGCCGAGAGAGAACACAAACCTGTATCCCAGGATGACCAGTGCCATCTTCAGTTTTAAGCCAAGGCTCATTTAACCAGCGCGGATCACCTCCGACGCCGTGTTCGGCACTTAGGTGAAGTTCATCAACAAATCGACGCGAATTGCGCTCTGGTCTGATGCATAGATGCGAAATAGCCGCCCCATCCTTGGGGGCGGCTAAAATATGCGGCCAAGCGCGATCCAATTCGTCGCGCGTTGGCGTCATTCCATATCCACCAGATCGTCTTCCGAGCCATCACCGTCTGACATGTGGAATTCGAGACCATGTGCGGCGCGAATTTTATCCTCAATCTCATAGGCGATCTGCGGATTATCCTTGAGGAACTGTTTCGAGTTCTCGCGCCCCTGACCGATACGTTCATCCCCATAGGAGAACCACGCGCCAGACTTATCAACAACGCCCGCTTTGACGCCAAGATCGAGAAGTTCACCCGTCTTGGAAATGCCTTCGCCATACATGATGTCGAATTCCACCTGTTTGAAGGGCGGCGCGACTTTGTTCTTCACAACCTTAACGCGCGTGGTGTTGCCAACCACTTCGTCCTTGTCCTTGATTGCGCCAATCCGGCGGATGTCGAGACGAACAGACGCATAGAATTTCAATGCGTTACCACCCGTAGTTGTCTCGGGCGATCCGAACATCACGCCGATCTTCATACGGATCTGGTTGATGAAGATCACCATGCAGTTCGAACGCGCAATCGAACCGGTTAGCTTGCGCATCGCCTGCGACATGAGACGAGCGTGAACGCCCACGCTGCTGTCGCCCATATCACCTTCAAGTTCAGACTTGGGCGTCAGAGCCGCAACCGAGTCGACAACGACAAGGTTCACAGCGCCCGAGCGCACGAGTGTATCGACAATCTCAAGGGCCTGTTCACCAGTGTCGGGCTGAGAAATCAGCAGTTCATCAAGGTTCACACCAAGCTTTTTTGCATAAAGTGGGTCAAGCGCGTGTTCCGCGTCAACAAAGGCGCAAACGCCGCCCTTTTTCTGCTCTTCTGCAACAGCGTGGAGCGTCAGCGTGGTTTTACCCGACGATTCAGGGCCGTAGATTTCGATGATGCGGCCCTTGGGAAGACCGCCGATGCCAAGCGCAATATCAAGGCCGAGCGAACCTGTGGAGGTCGACTCGATTTCGGCAACGGGGTTATCCGCACCGAGTTTCATGATCGAGCCCTTACCGAACTGACGTTCGATCTGTGCGAGCGCGGATTCCAGTGCCTTTTGCTTATCGGCGGTTTTCTTGTCGTTCATGCTGAGAAGTTCTGCCATTGCCATTGTTTGACATCCTTATTCCACACCCTGTCGAGGGCGGCAATTACTGCTTGTGTTCGCCTCTTGTTCTCATGCAACATGAGACCAAAAGGAGAACATTTCAAGATAAATCTTTCTAAGCTACCTTTCTCCGCACGTGGTTAAGGAGTAGTTTACAACCCAAGAGTTAGAAGGAGTTCGGCCCATATGCTTGTTTTCTGGAAAGAAAAGCTTGTTTTCCTTGCAGTTCCCAAGACGGGCACAACATCCCTTGAGGGAGCATTGGCGCCCAAGGCCGCGATGGTGATGCGCGACCCACCGATTCTCAAACATTCGCCGATCTATCGTTATCGACGCTTTATCGAGCCCTATTTCGGCGTGGCGGGCGACGACAAGCTCGAAACTTTAGCTGTGATCCGCAACCCTGTGGACTGGCTGTCGAGCTGGTATCGTTATCGTCACCGCGATGATCTCGTAGGGCATCCCAACAGCACGCGCGACATCAGCTTTGACGATTTCGTCGAGGAATACTGTAAAGGCAAACCTGCCCCCTATGCAGGCGTGGGCTCTCAGGCCAAGTTCGTTTGTGGTAACGAGGACGAGATCGTTGTCGATCATCTGTTCCAGTATGAACAGCAGGACAAGCTGGTCGAATTCCTTGAGAACCGTTTGAACACGAAAATTGATTTGCCGCGCCTGAACATCTCTCCCGTTCTGGAGACGCCTCTTTCAGAGAAGATCGAAGAAAAGCTGCGCCGCAAACGTGAGATCGAGTTCAAAGTCTGGGAGGCCGCGCGCCGCGACTGATGGAACTTTCGGCCTTTCCTCTTAAACGCAAGCGCGTGCACGAAACCTATGGCGCTGGGTCGACCGGCTTTGCCGCTGTGGTCTGTGCGGGGCTGCACGGCCCGGTGATCTGGATCACCGAAGGCTGGAAGAGCGAAAGACTTTACCCCGTTGGCTTTGGCGCTTTTGCCGATCCCGCGCGTCTTTTGGTGGCAGAGGCACAGGGGCCTGACGATGTCCTTGCCGTTGCCGAGGAAGCCTTGCGCGATGGTGCGGCCCCGATGGTCGTGATGGAAATCACCCGTCCTTTGGGCCTCACGGCTGGGCGCAGGCTCCAACTGGCTGCCGAAACGGGACGGACGACGGGTCTTTGCCTGATCTCGGAAGACATGGGGAGCAACGCGGCTGAAACCCGCTGGCACTGCACCCCGAAAGCGGACCCTACCCCATTGATGGACTCGACTCTGATGCGGTGGGAGCTTAAAAAGAACAAAAAGGGAACACTAGGAGCCTGGGATGTTCGATGGCAGCACACGACGGGTCGTCTCGCTGTGGTTTCCGCGTCTCGCGAGTGACCGCATTTTACGCGCACGCCCTGTCTCTGGGCCTTTTGCAGTCACGCTTCGCCAGAGTAACTCCGATCGTCTTCATTGCCTCAATCACGTCGCTGAACGGATGGGCCTGTCGCGGGGCATGTCTTTGGCCGATGCGCGGGTGTTCTGCCCAGACCTTATCACGCGCCCTGCCGAGCTTTCTCATGACCTTCGTTTCCTGAGCACCTTGCGCCGCTGGGCCACGCGCTATTGCCCTTGGGTCGGGCATGAGGGCGAGGACGGCTTGGTGCTCGACGTAACGGGAGCGACCCACCTCATGGGCGGGGAAATGGCCATGCTCGCGGATATGCGGATGCGCCTTGTGCGTGCGGGTATCTCGGTACGTATCGGGCTTGCCGACACCCGCGGCGCGGCCTTTGCGCTGGCCCATTTCGGCGAGGGCGTGGCCCATGCAGGCCAGATGCTCGACGGAATCGGAGAACTGCCCGTCGCCGCGCTCCGCCTGCCCGAGGCCACCGTTGTTGGCCTTGAACGGCTTGGCCTGCGCAAGATCCGCGATCTGGCCAGCTCGCCCCGCGCACCCCTAACGCGGCGCTTTGGCCCCGAAGTGCTCTTGCGGCTTGATCAGGCGCTTGGGCACTATCCAGAGCAAATCTCGCCCGAGGCCGAGCCGCCCCATTACGGTGTGCGTATGACCATGCCCGACCCCATCGGCCTCACCGATGATGTGATGGCCGCGACCGAGCGGCTCTTGCGCCAACTCTGCGACAAGCTCAAAGCCCAAGAGATGGGCGCGCGGGTGCTGGCGCTGACCCTGCGCCGCGTGGATCAGGGCAGCCAGCAGGTCGAACTGCGCCTTGCCAGCGCCATGCGGGACGCAAGCCGTATCCTGCCGCTTTTTGCGCGGGGCGTGGCCGAGGTGGACGCAGGCTTTGGCATTGACCAAATGCGGCTCGAGGTGGTGCGGGTGGAACCCCTTCCCGTACAACAGATCGGCCAGAGAAACAGCGAGCGCAAAGAGGCGCTTGATGATCTGATCACGCGGATCGGTAACCGTATTGGGCTTGAGAACATCCTGCGGTTTCTGCCTGCCGACAGCCACATCCCCGAGCGCGGGTTCATCACCGCCCCCGCCGCCTATAGCCGCCCCGAGCCCTTCCCTGCGCTTACCCGTCCGCGCCCCTTGCGGATGTTTCCGCCCGAGCTGATCCACGCCCCAGCCGAGCGCACGCCGCCCCGTCACTTCCGCTGGCGACGTATGCCGCTTCGGACGCTGCACGCCATTGGCCCCGAGAGGATCGCGCCTGAATGGTGGATGGCGGACGAGGCTTGGAGCACAGGCATCAGGGATTACTGGCGGATCGAGACATCCCAAGGACGGCGGCTCTGGATGTTCCACACGCCGCAAAACCCCGGCTGGTTCGTTCAAGGGGAATTCCCGTGACCAGCTACGCCGAACTTGCCGTCACCAGCAATTTCACCTTTCTGCGCGGGGCCTCGCATCCCGAAGAGCTTGTTGCGCGCGCCGCCGAACTCGGACTTGAGGCGATTGCCATCACGGATCGCAACTCGCTTGCAGGGGTGGTGCGGGCCTTTGCCGCGCTCAAGGAACTCAGGCGCGAGGCCGAGGATGCGCTTCGGGTCCGCTCGCATATCCGCGTCGATCCTTCCTCGCGGCAGGTGGTCGGCAAAGACGCGCCGCTTCCGATACCGCGCGGCATCAAGCTGCCCAAGCTGATCGTTGGCGCGCGGCTTGTCTTGCGGGACTGCACGGTCGAATGGATCGCGCTGCCTACGGACCGCGCTGCCTATGAACGGCTCTCGCAGCTTCTCACCCTTGGCAAGCGCCGCGCGGAAAAGGGCGAGTGCCACCTGGACCTCGACGACCTTGCCCAACGCGCCAAGGGGATGATCCTCATCGCCCTGCCCCAAGGCCCCCTTCGCAGCGCTCGTCCGCATATCCAAAAGCTCCAGCGCCGCTATCCTGCGCATGTCTTTCTTGGGGCCGCGCCGCGCTATGACGGCACCGATCAGAGCTATTTCAAAGACTGCGCCGAGATGGCGCTTCGGATGGCTGCGCCCATGGTTGCCGTTGGGGATGTGCTCATGCACCGCGCAGCGCGGCGGCAGCTTGCCGATGTGCTCACCTGTTTGCGCGAGGGGTGCACCATCGACACCATCGGCACCCGCGCCCTTCCCAATGGGGAGCGCAGGCTTAAGGGCGGGTCCGAGATGGCGCATCTCTTTCGCAACCACCCCGCTGCGCTCCGGCGCAGTTGCGAGATCGCCGCGAGATGCAGCTTTGATCTGAGCGAGCTGAGCTACGAATACCCTGACGAGGTCTCGGTCACGGAAAAACCGCAAGAGCGGCTTGAGCGTCTCACGACCGAAGGGCTGCGTCGCCGCTGTCCGAACGGCATCCCTGAGAGGTATCAGGCGCTTGCCGATAAAGAACTTCGGATGGTGTCGGAGCTGGGCTTTGCAGCCTATTTCCTGACCGTGCATGACATCGTACATTACGCCCGCTCTATCGGCATCCTCTGCCAAGGGCGCGGCTCTGCGGCGAACTCGATCCTCTGTTGGGCTTTGGGCGTGACAGATGTTTCGCCCGATCAGATCAGCATGGTGTTCGAGCGCTTCGTCTCGAAATACCGAGGTGAGCCGCCCGATATCGACGTGGATTTCGAGCACGAGCGCCGCGAAGAAGTGATCCAACACATCTATGAAACCTATGGACGCGACCGTGCAGGGCTTTGCGCGACCGTGATCCATTTTCGCACCCGCGCTGCCATCCGCGAGGTGGGCAAGGTCATGGGGCTTTCCCAAGACGTGACTGCAAGCCTTTCAGGTCAAATCTGGGGCATGTCCAACGCTGGTGCAGATCCCGAACGCATCCGCGAGCTGGGACTTGATCCAGCCGACCGCAGGCTGTCCCAAACCATCGACCTCATCCGCGAGATCGTCGGCTTTCCCCGCCATCTCAGCCAGCATGTCGGCGGTTTTATCATCACCAAGGGGCGGCTTGATGCGCTCTGCCCGATCGAGAACGCCGCGATGGAGGATCGCACGGTCATCGAGTGGGACAAGGACGACATCGACACGCTCGGCATTCTCAAGGTGGATATCCTCAGCCTCGGGATGCTCACCTGCATCCGCAAGGCCTTTGACCTTTTAGAGCACCACGACAAAACACGCCTCACCCTTGGCACGGTGCCGCAAGAGGACCCCGCAACCTATGACATGCTCTGCAAAGCCGACGCGGTGGGCGTGTTTCAGGTCGAGAGCCGTGCGCAGATGAACTTCCTTCCGCGTATGCGGCCCCGCACCTTTTACGATCTGGTGATCGAGGTTGCCATCGTCCGCCCTGGCCCGATCCAAGGCGGCATGGTCAAACCCTATGTCAAACGCCGTCAGGGGTTCGAGGCTGTCAGCTTTCCCTCCAAAGCGCTCGAAGGTGTTTTGGGCAAAACACTCGGCGTGCCCTTGTTCCAAGAACAAGCCATGCAGATCGCGGTAGTGGCCGCCAACTTTAGCCCCGAAGACGCAGACCGACTGCGCCGCTCGCTCGCCACCTTTCGCAAGATGGGCACTATCGGCGGGTTTCGGGATCAGTTCGTCACGGGCATGCTATCGAACGGCTACACCCCCGAATTTGCCGCGCAATGTTTTTCCCAAATCGAAGGCTTTGCCGAATACGGGTTTCCCGAGAGCCACGCCGCCGCCTTTGCCATGCTGACCTATGTGTCCTCATGGCTCAAATGCCATCACCCCGCGATCTTTGCCTGCGCCTTGCTCAACTCCCAGCCCATGGGGTTCTATGCCCCCGCCCAGATCGTGCGCGATGCCCGTGAACACGGGATCGAGGTACGACCCATCTGTGTGAACCAGAGCGAATGGGACTGCACGTTGGAGCGCCGCACCGATGGCGGCCTTGCCCTTCGGCTTGGCTTTCGGCAGATCAAGGGCTTCCGCCAGCAGGATGCTGACTGGATCGTAGCGGCACGCGGTAACGGCTATTCCGACCCCGAGGCGCTCTGGCTACGGGCGGGGCTGTCGCCAGCAGCGCTTGAACGACTGGCCGAAGCGGATGCGTTCCTTGGACTAGGCATGACCCGCCGCGCCGCTTTGTGGGAGGTCCGAGCAATCCGTGCCCCCGCGCCGCTTCCCCTCTTTAACGATCCTTTGGATGGTGAAGGCATACGCGAACCCGAGGTGCTCCTGCCCACCATGCATTTGGGCGAAGAGGTGGTTGAGGATTACGTCTCGATGCGCCTCACGCTGCGCGCCCACCCGATGGAGCTGTTACGCCCCAAGATCACGGGACTCACCGCGCATGACCAACTTCCCCATGTGCCGATGGGACGGATCAGCGTCTGCGGGCTTGTCATCACGCGCCAGCGTCCTGGCACCGCATCGGGTGTGATTTTCCTCACGCTTGAGGACGAAACAGGTGTCTCGAACATTGTCGTCTGGCCCAAGGTCTATGAACGCTTCCGCCGCGAGGTGATGGGCGGACGCTTGGTGCGCGTCACGGGACATCTTCAGCGCGAAGGCATCGTCGTCCACGTCATCGCCGAGCATGTCGAGGATCTCTCGCACCGTCTTTCTGAACTTGGCCACCCGATGGACGAAGCCGTTGGCATCACGCTCCCCCAAGCCGATGACGCCCCGCGCCCGCGCCGCACATCCGCAAACGCAATGCATCCCCGAGAACAGGCGAAAAAGCTATTTCCAAGCCGCGACTTTCACTAGACAAAACCAAACATTGCAGGTCAACTCCAAGCATCGACAGAGTGACAACTAGGGTTCCGAGCCTATGGCTGCTGGACCGAGCGTTGTAGAAACCGCGGAAGTTCTGTGGCTGCACCCAAGGGATAAAAGCCCAGGGGAGGAGACGTCGAGATCAACCACGCCTTTTGCGTAACAGGAGGTCTCAATGACTTATGCTTCGCTCTTACTCGTCGTCCTTGCAGCACTTATCCACGCAAGTTGGAATTTACTCGCCAAGAAATCCGCCTCTGCAGGGCCCGTCTTTGTGCTGGCTTACAGTGTCGTGGCTTCGGTGCTTTACTTGCCTTGGGTTATCTATCTGCTCGTGCGCGGCGAACTTGCGATCTCGCCCCTGATATTTGGCGTTCTTGTGCTGAGCAGTGCCGTTCACCTCGCCTATAACCTCTTTCTTCAGCGCGGCTATCAGGTCGCAGACCTTACGGTGGTCTATCCGGTCGCCCGCGGTACAGGTCCAATGCTCTCAACCCTTGGCGCCTTTGTGCTGTTGGGCGAAACACCAGTCGCATCAGGCATACTTGGCCTCATACTCGTCATCGCGGGCATTGTGATGATCGCGACCCAAGGGCGCATTCGTGCCTTTCTCCGTCCCGAGGGCCAAGCAGGTGTGCGCTGGGGCATGGCAACAGGCTCGCTCATCGCGACCTATACGGTTATTGATGCATACGCCGTCAAAGTGCTGGGCGTAGCGCCGGTGGTGCTCGACTGGTTCAACAACTTGCTCCGCTCCTTCATGCTCGCACCTGTGGTTCTAAGTGACCCCAGCGCAGCAAAAGCACGTATGAAGGGACATTGGATAACAGCGCTCATCGTAGGAATATTGTCCCCCCTTTCCTATATCTTCGTGCTCATGGCGCTTTCGATGGAAGCACCGCTCAGCATCGTGGCCCCGATGCGGGAAATGTCGATGATGATTGGCGCAGTCTTGGGCCTCATCATCTTGCGCGAACCCGTTGGCAGATGGCGGCTCGCAGGATCAGCGGTCCTTTTGATTGGGGTTGTTCTTCTGTCCCAAAGCTAGGACGCCCGCCCCTCAGATTTCAAACGAAGCGCCATGCGGCTTGCCACCTCATAAAGGGTCCCCGCATCCGCGCTCCAAGCCGAAACCTTTTCGCCTTGCAGCGCGAGAACTGCGTAATCCCCCCGCGCCGCTGGCCCTGTCAATGCCTCGCGTGGACCAAGATTTGCGACATTCGCCGCCGCCCCATCCATCAGCGTCTTGCAGAGGGACTTTGCGACCTCCTCAGGCACACCTGCATCGGCATAAGCTTCCATCGCGACGGCTTGAAGCAGTGTAGAAAAGTTATTCGAGAAGACGGCAGCCGCGTGATAAAGTGACTTTCGGCTTGGATCAACGGGGAACGGTGTCCCTCCCAAAGCTTCAACCAACGACCAAAGGTCAGCCCCCGCGCTACCCTCAATTGCGCAATGGGTCCCGTTGAATTGCTCTGCCGCCAAAGCAACATCCGCAAAGCTCCTCACTGGGTGGCAAGAGGCAGTCTTCCACCCCATTTCCTTCAAAGGCGAAAGAATGTCAGAGGAAGAAAACCCACTACAGTGAACCGCAATTGCAGGCCTAGCGGGCATTACTGCAAGGCTTTGCGCGACCGATGAAATGTGATCATCTGGTACAGTCAGAAACCAGATGTCTGCGGGCTCCATGTCTAAGAGTTCTCTAACCGCCCTTCCCGCGCCTGCAGTTTGGACAGCTTGAACGGCCACTTCGAATTGCCGGCTATAGACCGAGCCGAGCAAATAGCCGTCAGCATTCGAAATCAAACGCATCAAGGTCTGTCCAACTTTTCCCGTTCCGATCACATTGATCCGCATTTTTCACTCCCGCTTTTGGGTGACCATATGCATGAAGATTATTTTCCGACACCCCCAAAGCGATTGGCTATTTACAGTGCCGACCAGTCAACTACCGTCCTTGCGGGATACCAAATCGGAGGGGGCCATGGGGCTGATTAACTATGTGACGCGCATTCAATTCGCGAGCGGAGCGCTTGAAACGCTAAAAGACGAAGCGGCGCTTGCGGGTATCTCCAAACCGATGATTGTCACCGATAAGGGTGTGAGCGCGCTGGGCTATCTTGATCGGATCGAAAACGCATTAGGGACCGCGCCGGCCTGTATCTATGATGACACCCCAAGTAATCCAACCGAAGCCGCCGTGCATGCCGCCAAGGACGCTTTTCTCGCGGCTGGAGCCGATGGGATAATCGCTATTGGCGGTGGCTCAGCACTTGATCTGGCAAAAGGCGTCGCGATCCTTGCCGCTCACGGGGGCGAGATGAAAACCTATGCGGTGATTGAGGGCGGCATTGAAAAGATCACAAGCAAGACCTTTCCGACCATCGCAATTCCCACCACCGCCGGAACGGGATCAGAAGTCGGACGCGGCGCTATCATCATCCTCAATGACGGACGTAAAGTTGGGCTTCTCTCGCCCTTTATCGTCCCAAGATCAGCAATTGTGGACCCAGATTTGACCACTTCGCTACCACCACTCTTGACCGCCGCCACAGGCATGGATGCGATCAGCCACTGTATCGAGACCTTTCTCGCCTCGGCCATAAACCCGCCGGCAGACGGTATTGCGCTTGAAGGGCTTCGCCTTGCATGGGGCAGCATCGAGGCAGCGACACATAATGGTCAAGACGCAGAGGCTCGCGCCAATATGGCAATCGCAGCGACCATGGGCGCGATGGCATTCCAAAAGGGTCTTGGCTGCGTCCACAGCCTCAGCCACTCGCTCGGTGGCGCAAACCCCAAGCTACATCACGGCATGCTCAACGCTGTCTTTATGCCTGCGGTATTCGAGTTCAACGCAGATGAGGCCTCGGTCGTCGCCTTGGACAAGTTCAATCGCGTCGCACAGGCAATGGGCCTCGCCTCAGGTGCAGAGGTCGTCCCTGCCCTTCGCGCAATGACGAAGCGACTTGGGCTTCCTGAAACGCTTTCTGCAATGGGCGTCGACCAAGCGCTTTTTGATCGTGTAATCGAAGGCGCTCTTAAGGATCATTGTCACAAGACCAACCCCAAAGTCGCGAGCGCAGAGCACTACCGCGAGATGCTTAACGCATCATTCTAAGGTCTTCGCGGTGGGCCCTATCGGCCCATCGTATAAAATTCGGGGTTGGCGCGCATATTACTCACATTGGCCATACGGTTCGACATCCCAAAGAATGCCGAGATCGAAGCTATGTCCCACGCGTCTTCTTGACTAAAGCCATGGCTCTCTAAGGTCTCGAAATCCGTTTCGCTTACCGTATATGCGACCTGAGACACTTTGACGGCGAAATCGAGCATAGCCTTCTGGCGCGGGGCAATGTCCGCCTTGCGATAGTTTGTGGCAAGCTGATCTGCAATCTGTGGGTCTTTGGCCCTTATGCGTAGGATCGCTCCATGCGCGATGACACAGTACTGACATTGATTAAGAGCAGAGGTCGCAACAACGATCATCTCGCGTTCGGCTTTGCTCAATCCGCTCGGCTTGTCCATCAGAGCGTCATGAAACCCCATAAACGCACGAAACTCGTCCGGCCTCCGTGCCATCACCAGAAAAACGTTCGGAATAAAACCTGACTTTTCCTGTACAGCTTCAATTCGCTCACGAATATCATCCGGCATATCCTCAAGAGCAGGAAATTCGAACCGGCTTATAGGGTGTGACATCGGGGCCTCCTCGTTTTCACAAGGAACAGCCTGACCTATTACCAGTGCGCTGTCACGTGTCTGATTTACATCAAAGACGAGACACATTCACACATGTGATTGCCAGAAGGCAAAGAAAGATTGGGCGCACTATGACTTTGATTGACTTAACCGAATGGATTGGGGACGCCCCTATCGCAGCTCTATTTGGCCTTATAACAGGATTAACCTTTGGCGTTGCGGCTCAGCGTTCAAGGTTCTGCCTAAGGGCCGCGACTGTCTCCTTTGCTCATCTTCGTCTTGATGACAAAGTTGCAGTTTGGCTTCTGACCTTTTCGACGGCCCTTGTGTGGGTGCAAGGCGCATCGCTCATGGGGCTGATCAACATCCCCGAAGCAAGAATGATGTCCGTCACTGGGAGCTGGTCTGGCGCAATCATCGGCGGTCTCCTCTTTGGGATTGGGATGGTTCTTGCACGTGGATGCTCGGGAAGGCTCTTGGTTCTCGCGGCGACTGGAAACTTGCGTTCAGTGGTCTCGGGCCTAGTCTTTGCGGTCGTCGCTCAAATGACGCTCGGCGGAGCTCTCAAACCGTTAAGAGATAGGCTGGCATCTCTTTGGATCACAGAAGGTGGCCGAAACCTTGATCTACTCTCGGCGCTACATCTGCCCGATTGGTCGGGGCTTGCGATCGGTATCGCATTCGCTCTCCTTGCATTGGAAATCTCCCGTCGCAACCAGATCGGTGCATCACGCCTCATTTTCGGCGCAGGCGTTGGTTTTGCCGTGGCGCTGGGCTGGGTCCTGACGACGAACCTCGCTCGGGTGGCTTTTGAGCCTATGCCCATTGAAAGCGCTACCTTTACAGGGCCATCAGCCAATATGCTCATGTTCTTTTTGGAACCGAACCCAGTGTTAGAGTTTGATATTGGCCTTATCCCTGGGGTCTTTATCGGTGCATTTATCGCTTCGATCATCTCGCGGGAGTTTCAGTTCCAAGGCTTTGAGAACGAGGCAAACATGCGACGTGCACTCACGGGTGCAGCCCTCATGGGGTTCGGCGGTATGCTTGCGGGAGGTTGCGCAATCGGCGCTGGTGTAACCGGCGGCTCGATCTTTGCAGGCACCGCTTGGGCCGCGCTCTTTTCATTCTGGATTGGCGGAATGGCAACCGAGCGCATGGTCGGATAACGTCTCTTGCAAATGAAAAGGGCCGGATTGACCGGCCCTTTCGTTATTATTTCTTCGAACCAGACATTCCGCCCGAAATTTCCTCTGTCGCCTCATCGGCGAGCTCTTGGGGAAGGATAAGGTTAAGAATGATCGCGATAATCGCTGCTGGAAGGATGCCGGAGCCACCCAAGATTTGAAGGCTCGATGGGAGGTGCTGAAGAGCATGCGCCGAACCAGGCGCAAGGTTCATCACCTCAAGCTGGAGGCCAAGACCGACAGACAAAGCCACGGCAAAGATCACCATGTTGCGACGGTTCCAAGCCACGTCCGAAAGCATCGAAACACCCGAAGCGACAACCATCCCGAACATGACGACGACACCGCCACCAAGAACTTCGATTGGAACGGTACGGATCACACCGCCAACTTTTGGAATAAGGCCACAGACGATTAGGAAAATCGCACCGATCGTCACCACGTGACGGCTCATCACACCAGTCATCGCAATGAGGCCAACGTTTTGGCTAAAGGACGTGTTGGGAAGAGCGCCGAAGACACCTGCAATCGCGGTCCCGAAACCGTCGGCATAGGTTGCGCCTGCGATTTCCTTGTCGGTCGCTTCGCGGCCTGCGCCACCTTTACAGATACCTGACACATCGCCCACGGTTTCAACCGCTGAAACGAAGGCCATGAGGCAGAAGCCAATGACGGCGGCGAGAGAGAACTCGAACCCATATTTGAACGGGATAGGAAGCGAGAATACCGCCGAACGCGTCCAGCTGTTCGCCACCGCTTCAAACGACAAAAGGCCAATGGCCATCGAGTAGAAGTAGCCAACTACGATGCCGATCAGAACTGCCGATACTGCAAGCATTCCGCGCGCGTAGAACTTGAGCCCCAAAGTCACAAAGATCACGACAAGCGCCGCCGACCAGCTCTTGAAGCTACCATAAGACGCTGCGCCTGCCACCTTGGCTGGAACACCGCCCGCAGCATATTCGATGCCGACCTTCACAAGTGCCAGACCGATCAAGGTAACAACAAGTCCGGTGACCAAAGGCGGGAGCGCAAAACGAATCTTGCCGATCACAGAGCCGAGCGCCGCATGGAAAAGTCCGCCGATCACGATACCTCCATAAAGTGCAGCAAGCCCGTCTACGCCTTTTCCGACGACAAGCGGGATCATAATCGGGATAAAGGCGAACGAGGTGCCCTGCACGATGGGAAGCGCGGCGCCGACCGGCCCTAGGGTGATTGTCTGAAACAGTGTCGCAATACCCGCAAAAAGCATGGACATCTGGATCATGTAAAGAAGCTCGGGAAAGTCGGGCGAGTTAGACCCAAATCCAAAGCCGGCAGCACCCGCAAGAATGATCGCGGGCGTCACGTTCGACACGAACATGGCAAGTACATGTTGGATACCTAGTGGTATCGCCTTGCCAAGTGGTGGTGTGTAATTGGGATCGCGGAGCTGCTCCGGCGTCCCGAGTGTTTCATCAGCCATTATGTCTATCCCTGTTTTTTCACTGGACTTGCGCCAGCTGTTCTTGCCCGAAGGATTTCGAACCTTTCGCGCGTAGGGAATGTTAGGCCGAAAAATCCACCACCATTATCAAAAAAATCAGAACACTGTCTCCGAGATAAGTAAGAGGCATTTTCCGAAGGTTTAAGCATTCGGCCTAAGCATTAGGCATCAAAAGGACGGCAACGTGCTCCGAAGATAGTCGAAGTGCCTGCGTGCCATACCGCGATATGGCACCCATCCATCCGCTGTATTTTGCGCAACCGCGTCTGACAAAACAGCCAAAGGTTGACCTGATGAGCGAGCGAGGATGATCGTTTGTGCCGCCTTTTCAAAGAAGTAGAGATCTTCAAAAGCGTCCGCAACCGTTTCACCGACCACCGTTACCCCATGGTTGCCCATCACAAGAACGGACTTATCCCCGATTGAGTCGGCAATACGTTCGCCCTCTTCTGTCGCATCAGCTATGCCGCCAAAAGACAAGTCATAGGCGGTGCGCCCGTAAAAGCGCGCCGTATTATTATCAATTGGAACGACGGTCGGGTCCTTCAAACACGCAAGTGCGGTCGCATAGGGTGAATGTATGTGAAGGATCACACGCGCATTCGGCAGTCGCCGATGCAAAGTCCCATGCACGCACCACGCAGAAGCATCTGGCGCATTGGGACGCTCCATCACCCCGTTGTCACGACTATCTAGAAGCAAAAGTTCATCAGGCTTGATCGTTGCAAAGTGCTGCCACTTCGCATTGAGCAGAAATTCTTGCCCGTCGTCCGAAACAGCCCCACTAAAATGGTTTCCCACGCTCTCGCTCCAGCCCAAGGCATGGCAAATACGAAAGGCGTCTGAAAGGTCTTGGCGAAGGTCTTGGAGTGTCATGCCTTGAACCGCCCTTCGCTAACAAGTGCTCGATAGGTCGAACGCATTTCGCCACGATCCACATAACACCCGCGCAGATATCGGTCACCGCTTGTCGCGGAATAGGCAGCGCGACCATGAACAATCCGGTGATTGTCAAAGACCATACACTCGCCGCCCTTCATCAAAAACCGCATTAGGTATTTGTCTTCTTGGAGCATTTTTCCAAAGCGACAGAACGCGGGATAATAGTCATCGAGCAAGGACTGATCGAGATCGAATATGTCAGCCATATGCTGGCTGATCGTCAGGCCCGAGACCTCGCCGTGTTGGTCAAGCTCAATCACAGTCTGACGAGAGCGCGAGTCATAGGTGTCATGTTCACAGAAGAACGGGATCGCTATTTCTGACAGAAGTCTGAAACCCTCGGGATCGCGCTTTCGAAAATCATTCGCAACCGCCACTCCGTCAGAATAGAGACTTTGCCCTCCCTCAACTGTATTCACACGACAATGCAGGAACTGAACACCAGGCGCGAACTCTTCGGCGGGCGTGTCTGTATGGAGTTCAAGCGCTGCTGACGTGTAAGCAGTATTCGTCGGATTTATATGCGTACGAACATCGAAGTATTCGCCAAAAAACGTCGGGCGAACAAAGCCCATCAGTTCCGCAGTTTGCGTCAGCCCCTCATTGCTGTCCGGCATGTCCGTCACAATCGTAAAACCGTGGACGAGCATCGCTTTGATCCAATCTGCACGCTTTGCGGGATCGGCGACAAGCTCGGGCTGCGAGAACCTTGGGACAGATGGGTAATGATCACTATACCAAGCCACGCGCGGAAGATCGGCCGGATCATGGCGCGGCGCTGGCTTGCGATAGGTTTCGAGCCACGCAATCGGCATATGCGTTACATGGTTTTCGCCCGTCCAATAAATGACGAGGTCATCACCCTCGATCGATGCAGCCGTTGCCTGAGGCGCTTGATCAAGATGAAAGATGTCAAAGCTCCTTTCGCGCGTCACGGAACTAAAGGAACTCGGGCAGTTATCCCTGAGCCAATAATAGTTGAAATAGTAAGACACCCCGTCTGCGAGCCTGACCCGAAGCCCCTTTTCACCAAGCTCAACCGTTTCTGAAGGTTGGATTTCCGCGCTGATTTCATTCATGTGCAAAGCCCTGCAATGGATTCCTCTTTGCTTGATTTATCCATGAGAGAGGTTTGCATAATAGCTTTCTTCGGATAAACATAACTTAACTAATTGATTAAGTTGTGCACTGATGAACCACTTCCCTCCACTTCGGCTTCTTGTCACCTTCGAAGCGCTATCGCGCTATGGCTCTATGCGTGACGCAGCTGCACGGCTTAATGTTTCTCAGCCCGCAGTAAGCCAAGCGATACGCGCCTTGGAAGATCACATTGGGGTTACGTTAATTGATCGAAAAATGCGGCCCGCAGGCCTTACACAAGAAGGCGAACTCTTGGCCCGCGCGGTCAGAGAGGGACTCGGCCGCATCTCGTCGACGCTTGAAGATATCCGCGCGTTACAAACGGGCGGCGAACGCCAAGTCACAATCGCCTGCACCCTTGGTGTTGCCACTTATTGGTTGATGCCCCGTCTATCGAGGTTTTACGAAAAGCATCCAGAAATCACCGTAAACGTCCAAGCGCCTGCAACCGATTTGCCTGTTCTCGTCCCAGGCGTTGATATTGCGCTGCGGTATGGCAATGGGGGCTGGCGCGAAGGGCGGACGGAAAAGCTCTTTGATGAGCAAGTCTATGCGGTAGGCTCGCCGGACTTGATCACAGACCTCATTCAGAAAGGTATTGATCTCGCCAACGCTCCCTTGATCCATGTGCGCAGTCCGAACAACCAACATTGGGCCGCGTGGGAAGACTATCTGGCGCATTTCGGTATCCAACGGGCGCGCTTGGCAGGTCAGAGCTTCAACAATTATGTTCAAGCCGTCCAAGCCGCGATTGATAGGCGCGGACTTATGCTCGGATGGAAATCCATCACTGATCGTGCCGTCCAAGACGGGAGCTTGGTGGAGTGGCCTGCTGGCAGAGTGAACCTAGGCACAGCCTATTATTTAACCACGAATACAGCGACTTCTGGCGATACGCAGATCGTGGCGGATTGGCTCAAAAGCGAGGCGGATTAAGAATACCGAACGCCCTGCCTGCAGAATTCAACTTGAACCTGCTCAATCGATATCTCTTTCAAATCGCATTTGGCTTGTAAAGCCAATGCCGCCGCGATCCCTGCCCCTTGGCCCGTGACAGCGCAACAGGCCATTTTCCGCGTCGCGGCATGAGCGATCCTATCACCTGCAATGGCACGCCCCACAACAAGCAGTCCCTTGACCCGTAAGGGTAGTATCGACCGGTAAGGAATATGCATATAATGCCCAGTCGTTGGGATGATAAGCAGGCCGCAACCATCAATAAAATATTGATAAATTCAATTACCCCCCTCAAAGCGCGCCTGATTGCGGAGCGCTATTGCAGCGGCAAGGCAGGTCGATACAGTTGGGGTTAATCAGAGCTTTCACTCTATCAAAACCCATTAAGCTCGGAGTTTTTCCCTGCAAGAACGATACAACAGTAAACTGTTTTTCTTCAATTGCTTAACCACAACATCTAAACCTAAACATTAAGAATTTTACTCATAATCTGGCTCAGGTTTCGATTACCGCCGAAACGTTAACTTTCGCGCAATCTCAGAGTCCATTTGACCTAGGGAGGGCATGGTGCCTTCGATGTCGCCCTGCAGTCTGGGTAAAGAGATTTAATAATGAAACCAGATCCAGAGAAACAGCAAAAAGAAAGACCTAGCCGCCGCGCAGACCCATCTAAATTCCCTAGAGAGACGTGAAGCGCGTCTTAAGAAAGCAATATGCTTTATCGATCGATTGATCATGCAACACTTTTCATACATGCCAATCTTAAATCGATTTGAGTACAAACTCGAGATCCTAGAGAAGAAAAAGCAAACCCTGCAACGCGCAGCTGCCGACTACCTAGGTGACCTGCTCAATAAAGAGCCATCGGGCCCAACTCTTTCGCCTTAAACTCAAGCCCTCCACTTTGGCCGTATTTCTCACGGCCAAGAGAGTGCCCCATGAACTCGCGGCGCAAGCGCTCATCAATCCCAGCGCGCAGCATTCGATCTTCAAAGCTATGACGAAGGCTATAAGCAACGTGACGGTCGCTCCCACAGAGGCCTTTTTCACGTAGGAACTTCCCTAGAGCGCCCGACAATGTCGCTGGGCGCTCGCGGTAATGAGGAAAACCATTGGCTAAGTCCTTAAAAACCTCATGCGAAATACCCACGGGCGGTATAACGCGACGAGAGGTCCTATTCTTGAGCTCCCTGTTAGCTTCAGGTGCGATCACAATATGGGGAACATTGTGATCTAACCTAATTCTATCCGGTGTGAGCCCTGCTGCCTCACTTGGGCGATACCCAGTATTGATCATACCTAAGAATATCGCTCTGGCCTCCGGATTTAGGCCTTTGAGTGCATCCGGTACCATGAGGCGGGCCTTGATCCATTCATCTGAGAATGGTGGCCTCTCAGCTTTCTCGTGCTCTTTGAAAGCTAGGCCATGGATAGGTAGGTCAATATCAAGTCCGCTAAGCTCATTCACTGTCTTTAAGACATTGCTCGAGTGCACGAAGTCCTTCTTCGCACTATTCGCGGTAAGGCCCTACTCCGCAATCCGATCAAGCCACCAGCTTCCAAAGTCGATCATGTGACGACGGCTTAGCTTATCAATCTCAACGTCTCCAACGACGTCTATGAAGTTTTTCACTTCCTTCTTACGGGGGTTAATCCATCACCTCTTTTGATCTTCGCTCTTCCCCCTGACACGGTCAGGCGTAAGGGTCCAAAAATCATCCAGCGCTTGCAAGACTGTCATCGTATGTGCCTTGACCATGCCAAAGAGCGCAGGGGCATCTTCGCTTGTGCCGTTCAACAGCGCCTCCCAAGCCTTGAGATGCTTGCCCCAGTCGAGCGAGGCTTTCTGCGTTGCAGACTTAAGCGAGTCAGTCTGAAGGGATATCCAGACCTCACCACGGCTTTCGATTGACTTGTAACGAGAGGGTACGCGACGTCGAAGGTGATAGGTATTCTGACCTAATATTAGCTTCATGAATGCTCCAACAAGTGGAGAATTTGGAGCAAAGTTTAGGTCAAGCGCCAGACACCAAACTGAGACCTCGCCAGAAATTCAACTAATGCTTTGAAATTTAAAGATAAAAATAGTGACTGCTTGAGGGTAATGGCGGACAGTGAGGGATTCGAACCCTCGAGACGGTTCCCCGCCTACACACT
>JAYPUF010000015.1:0-35435 GCA_038133925.1 Marivivens sp.
ACCGTTGCCGTATCCGTACCGCCATTGCCGTCAGAGACGGTGTAGGTGATCGTATCGGTGCCGGTATAGCCATCCTCTGGCGTATAGACGAGCTGGCCGTCCACAACCTCGACCGTGCCGTGCTCGGCGGTCGGCGCTTCGCCCGGCTCTTCCGAGATGGTCAGATCATCGCCATCCACATCCGTGTCATTCTCAAGAACGTCAATGGTGACAGGCGTTTCCTCATCCGTCGAGGCGCTATCGTCCCCGGCAACAGGCGCATCATTCACCGGCGTCACAGTGACCGTCACCGTCGTCGTCGAGGTCAGACCCTCTTCGTCGCGGATCGTATACGTGATCGTATCCGTGCCGTTGTAGTTCTCGTCAGGATGATAATTGATCGTACCATCGGGATTTACCGTGACAGTGCCATGCAAAGCCGTCGGGGTCCCAACGAGCGTAAGTTCATCGCCGTTCGGATCGATGTCATTCGCAAGCGGGTCGAAGGACATAAAAGGAACATCTTCAGGCGTCTCAATGAAATCGGCGATCGCTTCTGGCGCATCGTTTTCGGGCAGAAGGATCCGCTCGATTTCTGAGAACTCCATCGTATCAACAACGTTCCCGTGGACATCAAGGAACTCAACCGTACCCGAGGTAGAGTCGCCATCGGCGTCCACAGTCTGATTTACGATACGGACTGCGCCTGCGTTGCGGAGATCAAGCGTGTCAAAGTCGTCGCCGTCAGTGCCGCCATCCACAACGTCACCAGCGGTACCACCAATGAAGGTATCGCGATCGTCACCGCCATAAAGCGTATCGGCATCAGCCCCGCCAGTGATCGTATCATTGCCAGCGTTGCCATAGATGACATCGTTGCCTTCTGCGCCTTCGAGAATATCATCACCGGGTGCACATTCTTCAGCCGGAACATCGGAATATACAGGAGCGTCGTAGTAAACGTCGGTAATGTTGATGCCCGAATTATGGGTGCCAACTTGTTCGTGAATAATCTCAAGACGAACAATGGGGCCTGCGATATTGATCAAGCCCGAGAGGTTCGGATCGGTGTCTTCACCGCTCATCGCTTGTGAGGAGATGAGGGTTTCGGTGCCACCTACCCCGTCAAGATCCTGAACATTGATGTTCGAACCTGCTTGAACGTCGATTGCGACAAGGTTGCCGTTCGCATCATAGGCTTTGATGACGACTTTGGAATTGAAGTCGATATCGTTCACGCGGAAGGAAACGTCACGCACTTCATCCGAAAAATCAAGGCTGTAGGTTACTTTTTCGCCATTGGCGTCCAGCTCGGAAGACAGCGAGCTATAAGGATCAATAGTTTCCGAACCAGTGTCGACAGAGTGTACCTTTTGCTGATTGTTTGCAAAGGTCGAAACGGGCGTCCCGTTTTCAGTCGTTGCTTCGAAAGTTACGCTCACACGGCCGGTATCTTGCGTGAAACCACCCGCAAGGTTGTCACCATTGTCGATTGGGTTTGATCCATTCGGATCATCAGCAAGGTTCCACTCAAAGCTTTCGCGGACATAGCTTTCAACGACCGGAGTCGTGTTCAGAGTGTCACCGCTGTCGCCATAGATCGTATCGTTGCCAAGACCGCCGGTGATGCTGTCATCACCGCCGTTACCAAAGATGAGATCGTCGCCCGCGCCACCATCAATGGTGTCGTCGCCGCAATCTTCACTTGGCATCGAGCCATCGAGAGAAACGAGCTTGATGTTGTCGAGCGCAACACCGTAATTATCCTCGTTGCCTGCGCCCTGGAATTCGAGACGGTTGGTACCATTGCCGCTGCCTGCGGTCAGCTGGAAGGTGTAGTGGTCCCAAGTGGTGTCGCCGTTTGCATTCAGCGGATCAATGGTCGCGATAAGCTCGCCATTCCAATAGACTTTGACGGTGTTTTCTTCAGGACCATCAACAGAGGTTTTGTTCGGAGTGTCATTGACGTCGAACGAAAGCTCATAGGTCTGACCATCGGTGAGACCCTGAACGTCTTGGCCCACACGGATGTTGCCTGGCGATGCGTCGAGATCAAGCCAGTGTTGGCCATCGGTCGCAACGATCCCGTCACGGCCATCATTGTGCACGTCCATGTCATTGACAGCGCTGGTCGATGTCCAACCTGCAATCGCACCATCGCCAACATAGCCATAGTCTGTTTGGGTCAGGCCTGAAACATTCTCGAACGAGCCGTTTACGATGAAGTTGCCATCACTTGGCGAAGACGAAATTTCGTCGCCGTAAATGGTGTCGTTGTCATCACCACCCGAGATAGAATCCGAGCCTTCTCCGCCGAAGAGTAGGTCTTCGCCTTTGCCACCCGAAATGGAGTCGTCGCCCGTTTCGCCAAAAATGGTATCATCACCAAGACCGCCAGAAAGCGTATCATTCCCGCCAACGAGTGTCGCAGGATCAACGGCGATTGGTGTACCGGTGTCGTAATAAACGTCAGTGATCAGAACGCCGGAACCGAGCGAGCCAACCTGCGAATGGTAAATTTCAATGCGCGCAACGGGACCCTGAATTTCGACTAGCGCCGAAGTGGAGGCAGTGGTCGGGCTCTGATCAGCATCATTGATGCTCGTAAGAAGATCATCGCCATTTAGACCGTCATGATTGGAAACAGAAATGTCGCTGCCAACAGTAAAGTTGACATCAACTTCGTTACCGTCTGCGTCATAAGCACGGATCAGTACATTTGAATCTGTGTCGATGTCGTTGATGCGGAAATCAACGTTGTAAACTTCGTTGGAGAAGTTGAGCTTATAACCAGCTGTCTCTCCGTTCGAATTCATATAGGACTTGAGACCCGAGGTGCTGTCGATTGTCTCGGCACCATCATCGATGTCCGAGGTCAGCTGACCCTGCGCGGTATAGGTCGTTTCAGGGGACCCCGAGCTATAGGTCTTGCTGAACGAAACATTCACGCTGCCTGTATTCTGGCTGAAATTGCCGATGGCATCACCGTCATCGATATGACCATCGTTAAAGAGACCCGGATCAGGGGCCTTGTCCCACTCGAAGCTTTCGCGCGGACCGGTCGTTACGATTTCACCAGTTGCAAAGTTACCAAGGGTGCTATCGCCATAGATAACATCATCGCCAGCACCGCCGGTCGCGATGTCGTCACCAGCACCGGCGTAGATCTCATCATTGCCAGCACCTGCGTAGATCGTATCGTTCCCCGCTCCCGAAACGATAATGTCGTCATCACCAACTTCGCCCTGCAAAAGAGCGTCGTTGTGATCAACTTTGTCGCCATCAGGATCACCAGTGTAATTATAGTCGATAAGATCTGCGTCTTCCGTGCCTTCAACGACGCCTTCGCCATCCAAGTTGTATTCCGGTGCAGGCGAGCACGAGATCGAACCGAACTTGATGTCGTGATTGTAATCTTTAGAGCAGTTGAAAAGCGTAAAGCCAGTCGATGGCACATCGCAAACAACTTTGACGACGCCATTGATTAGTTCGTATTTCGCATCAACAATATTGCCGAGCACATCAGTGAATTTGATATCGCAAAGCTTCCCGGGGCCACAGTTGCTTAGGCTGATATCAAAGAGGTCAAAGCTGATGTCTTTCAGGCAGCTGTCAAAATTGACATCGAGGCTCGTGTTATGCGAGCCGCCGCTCAAAAAGCCGCAGTCATTCCCGTTATAGGTCGTACTACCACAGCTACCTGAGGTGGTCGTGTTATAAGAGGTCGAGTTTCCGTCGAACCAGGAAAGTCCATTCCAGAGGCAGTTCGTCCAGTTAAGAAGATACGTCATACTTCAGTCTCCAAAGGCCCCGTCGAATGAAGTCACCCGACGATCTTTGCGAGATACGATGCTACCCTCTAGTCGGGGCAAGCGAACGCACCTCGCAGCGCACACAAGATGCGACACGTTGCACAAATCGGCGTGGAGTAAATTTCCGCGCAGACACCACTCAATTCATTCGGCCGAAACCGAACATAGTCGCCCCATTCGACTATATGCCCCCCAGATGGGCTAGTTATTAATACCCAAAAGTATGTATGCAAAAAAGGGAAAAATGACACACAACCCACAGGAAACTGTGCCACATTTGCTATGAAACGGATGATTGTTCGGTCATTGTAGACAAACGAGTTGTTCTGTTTCCAAAACCAAAACAGGTAACCCTAGAAACTCACATATTTTCAACACCCTAGTCATTGCGTAGAACTTTACCCTCAACGCTTTTTGGGACTAAACCTCAAAGAACAGCCACCACCACACGTGGAATGTGACCTTTCCACTTGCGAAACAATTGCCCCAAATCTGTGCAAATGTTGGCGAAACAAGGCGCAAAAGTGACCGATAGTAATCGCTTTTTGACACATTTCATGGTTGAAACTCAAAAAACCACGAATCGAAATTCGCTTCCGTTTTCAGGGAAATCCACGTCGATTTTCGCCGACAAAATGG
The DNA here is from genome assembly GCA_038133925.1 of Marivivens sp. Classification (GTDB taxonomy): domain Bacteria; phylum Pseudomonadota; class Alphaproteobacteria; order Rhodobacterales; family Rhodobacteraceae; genus Marivivens. The sequence goes on from JAYPUF010000015.1 coordinate 4,431, forward strand.
GCTCGATCGAAACCATGATTTGCAACGGCAAACTGCAAAACAAAACGGGGCTCGCAGACTGCGAACCCCGTTTTGTATTTGGTGCCGGTGAAAGGACTCGAACCTTCACGAGGGGCTGCCTCGGCGGATTTTGAATCCGCTGCGTCTACCATTCCGCCACACCGGCCAGTTCCCTTCCACTACCCGCCCACGTTTCCAACGTCAACGGGCATTCAGCCGTTATAAGCGATTGACCGAAAAGGTGTCACAACTCGCCAATTCGCCACTTTCAAACCCGCGCTGAAACCAGCGCTGTCGTTGGTCAGAGGTCCCGTGCGTAAAACTATCGGGGCGGACCGCCTGACCGGCATTACGCTGAAGCATATCATCACCAATTTGGGCGGCCGCATTCATAGCTTCGGCGATATCTCCTCGCTCCAAAGTCCCCAGATCGTCCTGTGCAGCCCGCGCCCAAATTCCAGAGAAACAATCGGCCTGAAGCTCAATGCGAACGGAAATTTCATTTGATTGCACTTGGTCGACTTGAGCGCGAATGCGGTTGGCGTCACCCAAAATGCCCAATTGATCTTGGACAGAATGCGCGACCTCATGAGCGACCACATAGGCAGTAGCGAAATCACCTTTTGCGCCCAGTCGATTGGAAAGCGTAACAAAAAAATCGGTGTCGAGATAAATCATCTCGTCCCCAGGACAATAAAACGGCCCCGTGGCCGCGCTTGCACTGCCGCACGCAGATGCCGTCGCACCTGAAAAGAGGACTAACTTTGGCGGTGTATACTCCCCGTCAACTTGCTGATTAAAAATTTGCGCCCAAACCTGTTCAGTATCGGCAAGTGCAACCGTTACAAACTCTGCCCGTTCCTCATCAGCGGCGCTCAGTTCTCCACGGGTCGCAGCACCCTCAAGCGAGCCATCTAGCAAGGGCGTTACGTCGATCCCCAGAAAATAGCCGAGCAACACAACAGCTATCACACCAAGGCCACCAATTCCCCCGACCGAAGTCGCGCCTGAACGCCGGCGGTCAATCACATTTCGGCTCCCACGCCGTCCGCGCCATTTCATCCCAAAGTCTCCGTTCACGAATTTTTGCAATTATTGAGTGCATGCTGACCCGCATTTCAGACTCAAGCAAGGTTGACGTTGCAAGCAAGGCGTGGCCTAACCACGGTCAAAACGCTGAAAGAGCCAAAATGATACGTCCCCTCTATAATTGGACAATGTCCCTCGCCGAGAGCCGCTATGCTTTGTGGGCACTTGCCGCCGTTGCATTCGTTGAATCGTCGTTCTTTCCGATCCCGCCCGACGTTCTTTTGATACCAATGATTATCGCCGCGCCGCGCAAAGCCTTCCTCTTTGCGGCGATCGCAACGGTCGCTTCGGTCATTGGTGGTCTTTTTGGGTATTTCATGGGCTTTGCGCTCTTCGACACCATTGGACAGCCAATTCTCGACTTCTATGGCAAAGGCGCTCACTTTGAAGAGTTCAGAACGCGCTACAACGAATGGGGCGCATGGGCAGTCTTGATCGCGGGAGTAACGCCCTTCCCGTTCAAGGTCATCACGATTGCATCGGGCGTTACGGCCTTGAACCTTCCCGTGTTCATTGTGGCGTCAATCGTGGCCCGCGCCCTGCGGTTCTTTATTGTTGCGACGCTCCTTCATTACTTTGGTGCCCCGATCCGTGACTTCATCGAGCGACGCCTAGGCCTCGTTTTCATCGTCTTCTGCGCTGTTCTTTTGGGCGGCTTCTATCTGGTTAAATTCCTATGACACGTACTCAGATGATCCTTTTCGCCGCCGGTGGCTCGATGGCACTTCTAGGTGGGGCATTTCTGTTCCAACTTGCCGGATACCCCCCGTGTGCCATGTGTATATGGCAGCGTTGGCCCCATGCGATTGCGATCCTGATCGGGGCGATTGCGCTCGCCTATCAGCACCGCATCATGGCTTGGCTCGGCGCGTTCGCGGCCTTTACGACGGGCGGGATCGGCATTTATCACACGGGCGTCGAGCGCGGCTGGTGGGAAGGTCCGACAAGCTGCACCAGCGCAGGAAGCGGTGTCAGCGGGCTGGGCGCAGGAGATCTTCTTTCCACCGAAGGCCCAAAGCTTATCATGTGCGATGTCGTGAGCTGGGAGCTGTTCGGCATTTCAATGGCCAGCTGGAACGCGATCTTCTCGATCGCACTTGGCCTTATTTGGGTGGCTGCTGCGCGCAAACGCGCTTAACGACGCCCTGCACGTCTCGTCGAGAGCAGTAAGTTCGTCTCGCTGCTCTTGATCCCTTCAATCCGTCGGATTGCGAAAAGCACCTGATCGAATTCTTCAAGGGTCTTGGTACCAATCTCAACGATAAGATCCCAAGCACCATTCGTCGTGTGCACGCTCGTCACTTCGGCAAGTCCGGTGATCCGAGTGATGATCCTTTCGATCCCTCGCCCCTCTATCCCAAGCATCATAAGTCCGCGCACAGGCGATACGACAAGGTCCGTTTTGGTCAAAACGGTATATCCGGCGATTTGACCACTTTCTTCGAGGCGCGCGATGCGCGTGCGCACAGTGGTGCGCGTCACTCCCAAGATAGCGGACAATTCCGAAAGACTCGCGCGTCCGTCACGCTTGAGCGCAGAGATCAAAGAACTATCCAAATCATCCATTTTGCATATCCATTTTGGCAAATGATAACTCATTTTGCACAAATTGATCTATTAAACCATTCACATTTTGGACGCATCTAAGATGTATGAAACAGAACATCATTCTTATCGGCGCACCAGTCGACAGTGGTAAACGAACGCGCGGCTGCCTTATGGGGCCTGACGCTTATCGCACCGCTGGACTTGTCGAAGCGCTTGTCAGCCTTGGCCATACCGTGACAGACCTTGGGAATTCGCAGCCTGATCCAGTGGCACCGATCCCACATAAGAATACAGCGGTTCATCTTTTGGCAGAGACCGTTGGATGGACCAGCGCGCTCGCGCGGGCGGCAATCGAGGCGGCTCCCAATGGCTTTCCCATCTTCCTTGGTGGGGACCATGCGCTCGCCCTCGGGTCTGTCTCGGGAATGGCGGCTCATGCCAAGAGCGTCAACAGACCGCTATTTGTGCTCTGGCTTGATGCCCATAGCGACTATCACACCCCCGATACCAGTGAGAGCGGGAACCTTCACGGCACGCCCCTTGGCTATGTCACGGGCCGCAAGGGGTTTGACGCCTTCCCTGCCCTCGAAGCTACGGTCCCGACAGAGAACCTCTGCCTGATTGGCTTGCGTTCGGTTGATGCCGAAGAGCGCAGCGCGCTCAGCGAGACAAACGCCGAACTCGTTGACATGCGCCGCATCGACGAGGACGGCATCAGCGCGCCGCTCGCAGCCTTTTTGCATAAGGTTGCCGCCGCGAACGGGCTTTTGCACGTCTCGCTGGATGTGGACTTCCTCGACCCATCCGTTGCCCCTGCAGTCGGCACCACCGTTCCCGGCGGGGCAACTGTACGCGAGGCGCATTTGGCGATGGAAATGCTCTGCGATAGCGGCTTGGTAACCTCACTCGATTTGGTCGAACTTAATCCCTTTCTTGACGAGCGGGGCCGAACGGCAAGCCTAATGGTCGATCTTGCGGCTTCTTTGCTCGGCCGCCGCGTCTTTGACCGCCCAACTCGGAGCTACGCATGATCCAGCCTTCGAAGAAAGCGCTCGTACCATTTGTCTCGGTCGAGAACATGATGCGACTTGTCCATCACATTGGGCTTGAACGCTTTTTGGCTGAACTTGCGTGTGAGATCGAAGCGGACTTCAAACGCTGGGAGAGCTTTGACAAAACACCTCGTGTCGCGTCGCATTCCAAGATTGGAGTAATAGAGCTCATGCCGACTTCGGACGGCGAACTTTATGCCTTCAAATACGTGAACGGGCACCCCCAGAACACAAAACAAGGGTTGCAAACGGTAACAGCGCTTGGGCTTTTGGCGGAAGTCGCGACGGGCTATCCAGTCCTTGTGACAGAGATGACGCTCCTTACCGCACTCAGAACCGCAGCAACCTCGGCCATGGCGGCAAAGTATCTTGCTCCGAAAAACGCGCACACCATGGCGATGATCGGAAATGGAGCACAGTCCGAATTTCAGTGCATCGCTTTCAAGTCGATCTGCGGGATAAAGTCCGTTCGCCTTTATGATATAGACGCAAGGGCAAGCGCTAAATGTGCAAAAAACCTTGAGAATTCGGGCTTGGACGTTGGCATTTGCGAAAGCGCGCAAGAGGCTCTTTTGGGTGCTGAGATTATCACGACCTGCACGGCGGACAAACAATACGCCACCATTCTCACAGACAATATGATCGGGAGCGGCGTCCATATCAACGCAATCGGTGGCGACTGCCCCGGAAAGACGGAACTTCATCCCGATATTCTTGGGCGAAGCACGATATTTGTCGAATTTCCAGAACAAACCCGCATTGAAGGTGAGATCCAACAGCTCGCAGACGACCACCCCGTCACCGAATTTTGGAAAGTGCTGGTCGGGGCCGATAGTGGCAGAGCCTCAAACGACCAGATCACTCTTTTCGACAGCGTAGGTTTTGCAATCGAGGATTTCAGCGCTCTAAGAACTATATTAGGGATGGTGAAAGGCACAGAATTCTTTGAAGAATTAGATCTTCTTGCGGACCCTGATGATCCTCGGGATCTTTATGGAATGTTCCTTCGGGCGCAGGTCGGTTGAGGGACACATTTGCCCGCTCAAAAGCGGTTGCAAAAAACACATAAATTCCCCGCATAAAAAAGTGAATTTAAAGTCAATATTTCCAATGCATTAGGGCAATTTCGAAATTAGCCCCAAGCAATCCGCCCCTCTGGCATTGCACCCTATATGATGGCTCTGTTATACTTTACCAAACAACATATAGAAGCCCTTCGGCAGACAGGCGAGAAACGTGAACGACACCCCGGAAACACCTGAAAACGAAGAAGAAACTGCGCCGTCGCGTCCGGTTTACTCTGGTCCAACAGTTTCGATCATCGACGAGATGAAGACCTCATATCTCGATTACGCGATGAGCGTGATCGTGAGCCGCGCGATCCCCGATCTGCGCGATGGTCTCAAGCCGGTGCACCGCCGCATCCTTTATGCTATGCACGAAGTGGGCAACACGCACGACAAGCCCTACCGCAAATCGGCACGTCCTGTCGGCGATGTGATGGGTAAATACCACCCACACGGCGATAGCGCGATCTATGACGCCCTCGCCCGTATGGCGCAGGACTTTTCGATGTCGCTGCCGCTCCTTGACGGTCAGGGCAACTTTGGCTCGATGGACGGCGATAGCCCCGCTGCGATGCGTTACACCGAAGTGCGCATGGACAAGCCTGCGGCCTATATCCTTGCCGATATCGACAAGGACACCGTGGATTTCGTCGACAACTATGACGGCAAGGACAAGGAACCGAGCGTTCTGCCCGCACGTTTCCCGAACATGCTCGTCAATGGTGCCGGCGGTATTGCCGTGGGTATGGCAACCAATATTCCGCCGCACAACCTTGGCGAAGTGGTCGATGCGACGCTCGCTCTGATCGACAATCCCGACATGTCAATTGAAGAACTGATCCAATATGTGCCTGGCCCTGACTTCCCGACGGGCGGCATCATGCTTGGCCGCTCGGGTGCGCGCAAAGCCTATCTCGAAGGTCGCGGTTCGGTCATTATCCGCTCTAAGACTCACGTTGAAGAGATCCGCAAAGACCGCTTTGCGATCGTTATCGACGAGATACCCTATCAAACGAACAAGTCAGCGATGATCGATAAGATCGCCGAGGCGGCTCGTGACAAGCGGATCGAAGGCATCGCGCACGTTCAGGACGAATCCGACCGCAACGGCGTGCGCGTCGTTGTCGAACTCAAGCGTGATGCAACGGCAGAAGTCGTTCTGAACCAGCTTTTCCGTTATACGCCGATGCAGACCTCCTTCGGTTGCAACATGCTTGCGCTGAATGGCGGCCGTCCCGAGACTCTCTCGCTTTACGGCTTCTTGTCGTCGTTCATCACCTTCCGCGAAGAAGTCGTCGCGCGCCGCACAGCCTATGAGCTTCGCAAAGCACGTGAACGGAGCCATATTCTTTGCGGTCTCGCTGTTGCGGTCACAAACGTTGACGAAGTGGTCGCGACAATCCGCGCTTCTGCCGATGCCGCTGACGCCCGTGAAAAGCTGATGACCCGTCGTTGGCCCGCCGAGAGCATTGTCGAATACCTTAAGCTCATCGATGATCCACTCCACCCTGTGAACGATGACGGCACCTATAACCTCTCCGAGGCACAGGCGCGTGCGATCCTTGAACTCCGCCTCCAGCGCCTGACCCAGATCGGCGTCAAAGAAGTCACGGACGAGCTTCAGGAACTCGCTGGTAAGATCAAAGAATACCTCGAAATTCTGTCGAGCCGCGAGCGCATCATGGGCATCATTTCGGATGAACTTCGTGAAGTGCGCGAGCTCTTTGCCGTCCCGCGTCGCACCGAAATCGTTGATTGGGCTGGTGATCTTGAGGACGAAGACCTCATTGAACGCGAAGACATGGTCGTTACCGTCACTTCGGGCGGCTATATCAAGCGCACCGCTCTTGCAGAGTTCCGCAGCCAAAAGCGCGGCGGCAAAGGCCTTTCGGGAATGCAGACCAAAGAAGAGGACGTTGTAACGACCCTCTTCGTAGCGAATACCCACACGCAGCTGTTGTTCTTCACCACAGACGGCATGGCCTACAAGCTTAAGACTTGGCGTCTTCCGCTCGGCGGGCGCACGGCCAAGGGCAAGGCGATCATCAATATTCTACCGATCCCGCAGGGCGTTTCGATTGCAGCCATTATGCCTGTCGACCGTCCGGACGAAGAATGGGACGATCTCCAGATCGTCTTTGCGACATCGGATGGCGACGTGCGCCGCAACCGTCTGTCGGACTTCACCAACGTGATGCGTAACGGCAAAATCGCGATGAAGCTGCCCGAAGGGGTCGAGCTGGTGAATGCGCGTATCTGTTCGGAAGACGACGATGTGATGCTCGTGACCAACTCGGGCCGTGCGATCCGCTTCCAGTCCACAGATGTGCGCGTCTTCAACAGCCGTGCCTCGACGGGTGTGCGCGGTATCCGTCTCAATGGCGACGACAAAGTCGTTTCCATGTCGGTGATCCGCCACTTCGAAGCCGATCCGCAAGAACGTGCCGCCTATCTCAAGATGCGCCGCGCTATGGCGGGTGTGACCGAAGAGGACGCCACCGACGAGGATGACGCTCCCGCAGGCGAGCTTTCGCCCGAACGTTATGCCGAAATGTCTGCGGCGGAAAACCTGATCCTGACGATCACCGAAAAGGGTCTGGGCAAGCTCACCTCGTCGCATGACTATCCGATCCGTGGACGTGGCGGCATGGGCGTCACCGCCTTTGAAAAGACCATGCGCGGCGGCGATATCGTGTCCTGTTTCCCTGTCGATCCCGAGAACCAGATCATGCTCGTCACTTCGACAGGTCAGTCGATCCGCGTTCCCGTCGAGGGTATCAGCTTCCGCTCGCGCTCTGCCGGCGGGGTCAAGGTCTTCAACACCGCGAACGGCGAAATCGTTGTGTCGGTCGCGCGTGTCGAAGAACAGGCCGAAGACGGCGAAGAGCCAGTTGCGGAATAACAACTCCGACCAACCCAATGTTCAAGGCCGCCGACAGGCGGCCTTTTCTTTTGTGGAGCCAGCGCAATCGGATGTGCGTAAATCCATGGCTGATGTTCGATTTTAGCGAATTCGCGACCATCCTTTTCGCGGCTAGGGTTCTGGCGGGGACTTTAACGCAAAGGAAAAACGAATGTATTCTCTCAATACTTACGGCGCACTTCTTGCGCGCGTCTTGATGGCTGTGATTTTCATCATCGCAGGTCTTGGCAAACTTGGAGACGTGCAAGGGTTTGCGGGCTACATGGCCTCGGGCGGCGTGCCTACGTTTTTGGCGTGGCCTGTTATCCTGTTCGAAATCTTGGGTGGCCTTGCGCTTCTACTCGGGTTCCAGACCTTTATCGTAGCGCTTGCTTTGGCTGGCTTTTCGCTTTTGTCGGGACTTTTGTATCATTTCGTGCCCGCCGATCAGATGCAAATGACCATCTTCTTCAAGAACGTTGCTATGGCTGGCGGCTATATCGCAATCGCTCTTCTGGGGGCAGGTCCGCTCTCGATCGATGCCAAGCGCGGCAAATAAGCAAAAAACGGGGTCGCCTTTGCGGGCGACCCTTTCTTTTGGGCTCTTTCCTTTTGAACGGCCCAAGGCTACATCCCGCCTATGACACAGGAACTCCATATCATTGGCGGCGGCATGGCCGGCTCCGAGGCCGCTTGGCAGGCCGCAAACGCAGGCATCAAAGTGGTGATCCACGAAATGCGCCCCAAGGTCGAAACCTTTGCCCATCGTACAGGCAATCTCGCCGAGATGGTCTGTTCGAACTCGTTCCGCTCGGACGACAACGAACAGAACGCAGTTGGGCTTTTGCATTGGGAAATGCGGCAAGCAGGCGGGATCATAATGGAGATGGCAGCCAAGCATCGTCTCCCCGCAGGTGGTGCGCTTGCTGTAGACCGCGACCCCTTTGCCGAAAGCGTCACTGCGGCGCTCAAAGCGCATGAAAATATCAGCGTCTCTTATGAGGAGATCACCGAGCTTCCGACTGAAGGTCAGTGGATCATCGCAACAGGCCCCCTTACCTCGCCCGAGCTTGGCGAGGCGATCCGCCGCGAAACGGGCGCCGAGGCTCTTGCGTTCTTCGACGCCATTGCGCCAATCGTCTATTTCGAAAGCGTGAATATGGACGTGGCGTGGATGCAATCTCGTTATGACAAGGGCGAGACCGAGGAAGAGCGTACCGCCTATCTCAACTGCCCGATGACCAAAGACGAATACGAGTCCTTTATAGACGCGCTTCTCGCGGCCGATAAGACAGAGTTCCACGAAGGCGAGACCGCTGGTTATTTCGACGGCTGCCTGCCGATCGAAGTGATGGCTGAACGTGGCCGCGAAACGCTCCGCTTTGGTCCGATGAAGCCCATCGGCCTGACCAACGCGAATGATCCCGAAAACAAGCCCTATGCCGTCGTGCAGCTTCGCCGCGATAACGCATTGGGAACGCTATATAATATCGTCGGCTTTCAGACCAAAATGAAGTATGGCGCACAGACCGAAGTGTTCCGTATGATCCCTGGTCTTGAGGATGCACAATTTGCGCGCTTGGGCGGCATTCACCGCAACACCTTTATCAACTCGCCGACGCTTCTTGATGGGGAAATGCGGCTCAAGTCGCGCCCGAATATCCGTTTCGCAGGTCAGATCACCGGCGTCGAAGGCTATGTCGAAAGCGCGGCAATGGGGCTTTTGGCTGGTCGCCTTGCCGCAGCAGAGATGCAAGGCCGCACGATAGCGCCGATCCCGAACACCACCGCGATGGGCGCGCTTGTCACCCACATCACGGGAGGCGCAGAGGCAAAGACGTTCCAACCAATGAACGTGAACTTTGGCCTTTTCCCGCTCCTTGATGGGGTCCGTGGTGGACGCAAAGGCCGCAAGGATCGCTACAAAGGCTATACAGACCGCGCGAAGGAAGACTTCACCGGTTGGCTGGCGTCTGAATTCGCATGACCTATGTAACCCGATTTGCACCGAGCCCGACGGGTCCGCTGCATCTCGGGCATGCCTACTCGGCTATTCTTGCGCATGACGAAGCAGTAGGTCACGGCGGTCGGTTTCTTTTGCGGATCGAAGACATCGACCGCGAACGCTCCAAACTCGAATGGGAAACCCAGATCTACGACGATCTCGCTTGGCTCGGCCTGACTTGGGAAACCCCTGTTATGCGCCAGTCAGATCGATTGACGAGTTATCACGCGGCGCTTGAGACGCTCTGGGCACGCGGCCTACTCTATCCCTGCACCTGCACAAGGCGGGACATTCTCGACGCTGCATCGGCGCCACAGGAAGGCGCGGTTCAATATGGGCCGGACGGGATCATTTACCCTGGCACCTGTCGGGATACTGTTTTTGGCGCCCTGCCCTCAGATGTCGCTCTAAGGCTTGATATAGCCAAAGCACTTGCTGAAACAAAAGCTCCGTTAACCTTCACCGAAGAAGGCTCTGGACCAAATGGCGAGACGGGCAAGATTACTGTCGTGCAGCTTGCCGAAACGGTCGGTGACATTGTCCTTTCGCGCAAGACCTTCCTTGGGTCATATCACCTCTCGGTCGTGTTGGACGACGCTGCCCAAGGCGTCACCCAAGTCCTTCGAGGGCAAGACCTCTTTGAGGCGACGCAAATCCACGTTTTACTTCAAAACCTACTTGGCCTTCCGACTCCGACGTATCAGCACCATCGTCTCATTAGAGACGAGAACGGCAAACGCCTCGCCAAACGCGATGACGCCAAAGCCATTGCCAAATTCCGCAGCGAGGGCGCAACGCCCCAAGACATCCGGCGGATGATCGGACTAACTTAATTTTGCACAACTCCGCGAGTGGTTTGAAGCAACTCTGGACAAGCGCAATTGCCCCACCATATTCCATTCTAACCACGTGCAGAGGAGCCCAAATGTCAGGTTATTTCAAAAACCAAGACGTCATCGCCACGCTGTCGGACATGGAATTCTATGTCACCCAAGAGAGCGGAACCGAGCGGCCATTTACCGGCAAATATAACGACAACAAGGAACCTGGCCTTTATGTTGATATAGTGTCGGGAGAGCCGTTGTTCGTGAGCAGCGACAAGTTTGAAAGTGGTTGCGGATGGCCGTCTTTCTCGAAACCGGTGGAGCCTGCCCATGTCACCGAACTTCGCGATACGACCCATGGCATGATCCGCACCGAGGTCCGTTCGACCCATGGTGATAGCCATCTTGGGCATGTTTTCAACGATGGCCCGCGCGAGCTTGGCGGACTTCGCTATTGCATCAATTCAGCCTCGCTTCGCTTCATACATCGTGATGATATGGAAGCCGAAGGTTATGGCGCTTATTTGACTCAAGTGGAGGAGATCTAATGGCTCAGGAACGCGCGGTTCTTGCGGGTGGTTGTTTTTGGGGCATGCAGGACCTCATTCGCAAGCGTAAAGGCGTCATCACAACACGTGTTGGCTATACGGGAGGTGACGTCCCGAATGCGACGTATCGTAATCACGGCACGCACGCTGAGGGAATTGAAATCATCTTTGACAGCGATGTGGTAAGCTATCGTGAAATTCTGGAACTTTTCTTTCAGATACATGATCCAAGCACTCCAAACCGTCAGGGCAATGACCGTGGAACCTCCTATCGCTCGGCTATCTATTTCGTAGATGAAGCACAAAAGGCCACCGCGCTCGAAACAATCGCTGACGTCAACGTTTCGGGGCTTTGGCCCGCCAAAGTCGTGACCGAAGTTGAACCAGTGGGTGACTTTTGGGAAGCAGAGGAAGAGCACCAAGATTATCTTGAGAAGCACCCAAACGGCTATACGTGCCACTTCCCACGGCCAAATTGGGTTCTCCCCAAACGCGCATAAGAAAACGGCCCCACTTGGGGCCATTTTTTATTCTTCGTCCTCGTCGGATGGAAGCTCGATGTTTGCATCGACATCTCCGTCCCATTCGTTTTCTTCATCCCGCCCCCTAAATCCGCGCGCAATAACGAACTTTTCGGAACTGTCCGAACGCGATGAAGGAGGCTTGATGTTAACCACGGTCTTAAACTTGCGCTTGAGCGTATGCATCAGCTCGCCTTCGGCGCCACCGGCAAGTACTTTGGCCACAAAGGTACCGCCCGGCGAAAGAACATCAAACGCAAAATAGGCTGCAGCCTCGCAAAGCGCGATGATCCGCAAGTGGTCAGTCTGCTTGTGCCCCGAGGCAGAGGCGGCCATGTCAGACATGACGACATCGGCTTCACCGTTCAGCCATTCCTTGACCTGAAGATCAGCGTCATCAGCAAGAAAGTCGAGCGTATACATTTGAGCGCCGGCAAGCGGTTCTAACTCCTGAAGATCGACGCCAAGCACGGTGCCGATCCTTTTGTTCTTGCGCTCGCCCATCGCATTTACGCGTTTGACCGCAACCTGACACCAACCACCCGGAGCACAGCCAAGATCAACGACCCGAGCACCTGGAACGAGAAAGCGGAACTTGTCGTCAAGCTCCATGATCTTAAAGGCCGCGCGACCGCGATAACCTTCGGCCTTGGCGCGCTTTACATAGGGATCGTTTAGCTGGCGCTGGAGCCAACGCGTAGACGAGAGCGTGCGCCCGCGTGCAGTTTTGACCTTGACCACAAGATCACGCTGGCCTCGGCCGCTTGTATTCTTTTGACCCGGTTTCTTTGCCATCGTCTTCTTCCAAACTATTTCAGCGCGCCTAATGCCTTAATATGGCGTGTCTTCCAAGACCCCGTCCGCACTCATCTGTGCATAGAGCAAACCTTCGCGCAGCCCTCGATCCGCGACAGAGAGCCGATTTGTCGGCCAAATGCGCATTAGCGCTTGCAAAATCGCAGAGCCAGACATGATCAGAGCCTGACGATCCCGACCGATCCGTGGATCATTCTGACGCCCGTTAGGGCCAAGGCTAAGATAATCGCGTATCACCTTGTCGATCTGGTCGCTGGTCATACGAAGACCATCCACCTTGGTGCGATCATAACGACGCAGGCCCAGATGGCTCGCTGCGACGGTTGTGACCGTGCCACTTGTTCCGATGATCTGAAAGCCTTCCTTCGCTTGTTCTTTCGCGTAGGGAGAGAACTTTGAAAGATGCTCTTCGAAATACCAGCTCATAAGAGCAAAGCGAGCGGCATCGTCGTCCACATCCTGAAACTGATCGCGCAGCGTTGCGACACCCAACGGCACAGAAATCCAGTCGACAACCCGCGCCGCAGCAAATGGACCGGGGTCCTGAACAAAGCCACGATGCAGGCGCATAATTGCTCCCGGACGCTCGCGGCGTGGCACCTGCGTCAGATCAATCCAGACAAGTTCGGTCGAACCGCCACCGATATCAACGACCAATAGCTGACGCGTTTTGGTCGAGACGAGTGGCGCACAAGAAATCACCGCAAGCCGCGCTTCTTCTTCGGGCGAGATAATCTCGAGATCGAGACCCGTTTCACGACGCGCTTGATTTATGAACTGCTGACCGTTTTTCGCACGTCGACATGCCTCGGTTGCGACCAAGCGCATGCGTTGAACGTTGTGGCGTTGAAGCTTTTGTCGGCATATGCGCAAAGCATTGATCGTGCGCGTCATGGACGCACGGCTCAGCTTGCCCGAACTTTCGAGCCCTTGGCCCAGTTGGACCGACTTTGAAAAGCTGTCGACAACATGAAACTGACTGCCCTTTGGTTGGGCAATCAACATGCGACAACTATTTGTGCCCAGATCGAGCGCCGCATAGAGCGGTGGCTCGTTCTGAACGAGAGGCGCGGGGCTTTCGACCGCTTTCGGGAATGCGCCCGCACCTTGGGGACGCTTGGGCGTCATAGATACGCCCTCCAATATCGAGTTACCCCCACCCTATGCCTGTGCGACCTTCGGCGCAAGTGGCGTGAAGCCCCCTCATCACGGTCATGAGATTTTTGAGGACTAGGGCAACTCGCCTATCGCTTTCACATTTGCTAGGTCATGCAAGTCGTAAGACGAGCGCACCATGTCGAAAACCGACCATGTGTCGGAAAGCGGCAAGGATAGAAGCGAATTATAGGTCAGGTGGGAATCAGAACATGCCCGAAGTCACTATCATTTACTGGCGAGACATCCCCGCTCAGGTGAACGTCGGCAAAGGCCGTCGTGCAGCCAAAGTCGTTCTTCCCGAACGGTTCGAGCAGGCGATTGATCGTGCAGCAATGAAAGCAGGCGCGGAAAAGACGGATGACTACCTTGCAGACTGGCGCCGTGCCGATCCCGTAAATGTGGAGGGCGAAAGCGATCAGGCTGTGGCTGAGGCAGAGGCCGCAAGGCTCGATGCTGAGTATGACCAAGAGCGTATTAAAACGCTCATCGCGAATGATGGCTGGAATTGACCGGCCCTCTCACCTTTCACGCCCGTTTTACGGAGGCACTCATGTCCCTTTTGCCGTTCAAGAAAAAACCTGTCGAAACTGGACCTGCACTGGTTAATCCGGCTGTCGAGGCCTTTCTTAAGGGCTATTCCATCGAAGTGATGCCGCGCACTGCGGAAAAGGTCGAAAACTTTGGCGACCTTCTTCCCAAGGGCACGCGCGTCTATATCGCGCACATCGACGGCACTCCGATCGAAGACATGGTCGCTACCGCTGCACGATTGCGTGACGAAGGTTTTGATCCGATGCCGCACTTTCCTGCGCGCATCATCAAGGATGCAGCGACCCTCGAAGATTGGGTGAACCGCTACTCGTCCGAGGCTGGCGTAACCCAAGGCCTGATCCTCGCTGGCGGCGTTGCCGAGCCTGTGGGTGAATTCCACTCTTCCATGCAGCTTCTCGAAACTGGTATCTTCGACCGTGCTGGCTTTAAGCGCCTCCACGTCGCTGGCCACCCTGAGGGCAACAAGGACATTGATCCTGATGGTTCGGACAAGAATGTTCTGGACGCCCTACGTTGGAAGCAAAAATTCCAAGAGACCACCGACGCCGAAATGGCGCTCGCCACACAATTCTGCTTTGAGGCTGGTCCCGTTATCGAATGGGCAAACGCACTCAAGGACGCAGGAGTGAACATTCCCGTTCACATCGGTGTTGCTGGTCCCGCAAAGCTCCAGACGCTGATCAAATTTGCCATCGCTTGCGGCGTAGGCCCCTCGCTTAAGGTTCTACAGAAACGCGCGATGGACGTGACAAAGCTCCTTCTGCCTTATGAGCCAGAAGAGTTCATCACCGAACTTGCCGAGCACAAAGCCGCAAACCCTGATTTCAACATTGAACAGGTTCACTTCTTCCCACTCGGCGGCATTAAGACCAATGCCGCATGGGTCACCGAAAATGGCGGCGCCTCGGGCGTTCCCGCAAACCAAGCTTAAGGACGTATCATGACGCGCACGGTTATTGAATCCGCAACCAAAACTGCCATCATCGGCTTTGACCAGCCGTTCTGCGTGATCGGCGAGCGTATCAACCCTACGGGCCGTAAAAAGCTCGCGGCTGAGTTGGAAGCTGGCGACTTCAGCACGGTCGAGGCCGATGCTCTGGCTCAGGTTGCCGCTGGTGCAACTGTACTAGACATCAACTCGGGTGCTGTTTTCACCAACAAAATGGCAGAAGACCCGCGCTATGCTGACAACAACTTCGTTGAGCCTCCGCTCATGAAGGAACTGGTTGAGCGTGTTCAGGCCATCACTGATGCCCCCCTTTGCATCGACTCGTCGGTTCCTGGCGCACTCGAATCTGGGCTCGCAGCAGCTAAGGGCCGTCCGCTCCTAAACTCGGTGACCGGCGAAGAAGAGCGTCTCGAACTCGTCCTCCCGCTCGTCAAAAAGTACAACGTCCCTGTTGTTGCGATCTCGAACGATGATACCGGCATCTCCGAAGACCCTGATGTCCGCTTTGCCGTTGCGAAAAAGATCGTCGAGCGCGCTGCCGACTTCGGCATTCCGGCCTATGACATCGTCGTTGACCCGCTCGTCATGCCGATCGGCGCGATGGCAACTGCAGGTCTTCAAGTGTTCGCACTTGTCCGCCGTCTTCGTGAAGAGCTTGGCGTAAACACCACCTGCGGCGCGTCGAACATTTCCTTTGGTCTTCCGAACCGTCACGGCATCAACAACGCCTTCCTCCCGATGGCGATGGGCGCTGGCATGACTTCGGCGATTATGAACCCCTGCGCCCTGCCCGTCGCGGCTTCCAAGATCGAAGCCAAAAAGCTAGAGCTCGCAGAAGCGGGCATCATCGTTCCGGATGATATCGATCTTGAAACCTTCTGCCGTCTCACGGGCCTTGGCTCGACCAAGTCGCGTCCTGGTTCGGAAATGGAAGCCATTCGCGCAGCCAACTTCCTGACCGATAACGACGCTTCTGGCGCCGAATGGATCCGCTTCAATCGTGTCGCTGCCGCTGGCGGCGCGGACGATGCAGCAGGTGGCCGTCGTCGTGGGGGCCGTCGTCGCGGCTAAGCGGCGACCACCAAGTTAAAGCGTAAAGCCCGCGATTTCGCGGGCTTTTCCTTTTGGTCAGTTTGGCTTGACACGAGGCGCGATATTCTCAAGTTCCGCGTTGAGCATTGATTGATAACTCTCTGCAATTGCTCGAATATTTAACCCACCGCTCGCGAGCAAGTTGATGTGTTCGAACGGATCAGCCTCACTGTCATACAACTCTTCGCCACCCTTCCAATATACGGTATAGCGATGTACTCGTGATCGCAGAGTAAAAGCCAACTGTTCGCTGCCATTCTCTGGCCAATTGCCCCAGACAGACACGACGTGATCACGCTCAATATCCCCCTGACCTGTCAAGATCGGGGAAAGGTCGACACCGCTTAACCTATGTTTAGCAGTACCGCCAGCCCGCGCTAAAAGCGTTGGGAAAATATCAATGAGCGATACAGGTGTGTTGCTCCGCCCCGCCTCGATACTTGGCCCTGCAAACATGAGCGGCACCCGCAACGCGCGCTCCCATAGGGTAAATTTGCGAAACGCGAGCTTTTCTCCAAACTGCCAGCCGTGGTCGGACCAAAGCACGATGAGCGTGTTTTCCATCTGCCCTGTCTCTTCGAGCCGATCTAGTACGCGTCCCAAAAGAGCGTCTGCATAGGATACCGAGGCCAGATAGGCTCTGACAAAGTCATTGTATTCGCCAAATTTCTTCAAAATCCAGCCAATGCGGCGATTGGCAAAGACGGCGCTTTCTTGCGGCAATCCTTCCAGCGCGAATTTGTTACCAGGTCGAAATTGTTTGCCTGTCAGACCTGGGGGCACGTCGACAACCTCGGGATAGAGATCGAAATACTCCTGTGGAACAATGAACGGCAAGTGAGGCCTATAGAGGCCAAAACCCCAGAACTTTTTGTCGTCGCCTTTATTGATCCGTGAGCAAATCCAATCCGTATTCGCAGCATCGAAACAGCCCGATGCATCTGGAACCGGACCGAAATCGCTCAGACGGCCAAGCTCGCCCGTTTCGACCGATCGACTGATTACATCATATTTCTTGTGATGAATGCCACGGTGATATTCGTCCCAATCCTCGGGATCATAGCCACGCACATCCTTATGGAAGATCTTTCCCGCGCCAATGGTCTCGTATCCAGCGTCTCGCATCACACCCGGAATCGAGAGCCTTTTGCCAGCTGGATACCCATCGCGCCACGTTTCATCATTCGAATAAAGCCCCGTTTCCCATGGCGATTGCCCGAACAAGGTCGCCGTCCGAGAGGGCGAACAGGCGGGCACAGGGGCATAGGCATTCTCAAAGATCATTGCCCTTTCAGCCAGCCGTTTAAGATTTGGCGTCTTTACCTGCGGATGACCGCCAAGCGGTTCGATCCAGTCATTCAGGTCTTCAATCGAGGCAAAAAGAATATTCATGTGGTGACCCTAGCGAAACCGAATAGCTCGGCAAGGTTATTCGCTAGGGTTGTGCTCGCTTTTCGTATCTTACAAATTTACCCGCGGTTTACTGCGATCCAAGCCTGCCACGGACCAAATGCAATTTGTGTGTCCGAGGTCTGGACTGCCCCCAGTTCCGCGCCAACCTCGGCCCATACGCCTCTTGGCTTGGCAAGTGTTGACGGCGTGTCGCTCAAGTTGAAAGCGCAAAAAAGCGTCTCCTCCGCGCCAATCCGCAAGAAATGAACAATATCGCCGGTTGCCGCCAACCCCTCGTGGGTTCCAGATTGTAGAGCTTTATGGGCATGGCGGAACGCGATGGCATGGCGGTAGTGATGGATCAGAGCGCTTGGGTCTTCTTCCGCCACGGCTACAGCTTGCTCTAGATGCTCGCTTGGAACCGGCAGCCAGGGCTTCGCGTCCGAAAAGCCTCCACTGCGGTTATCACGCTCCCAAACCATTGGAGTCCGGCATCCATCGCGGCCTTTGAACTCGGGCCAAAACTCGATCCCATAGGGGTCTTGCAAGTCTTCAAATGCAATATCCGCTTCGCTCAGGCCAAGTTCTTCGCCTTGATAAAGACAGACCGAACCGCGCAGCGACATGATCAGCGACAGGAAAAGACGCTGTGCAGCAGGAGACAAAGACCAACGTGTGGCGTGGCGCACCACATCATGGTTCGAAAAGGCCCAACAGGCCCACCCCTCGGGGGCGACCGCGTCGAGCTTGTTCAAGACCTCCACAAAACGCGCCGCGGTCGGGCGTTCAGGCGCAAGGAATTCAAAGGCATAGCACATTTGCATGCGGTTATTGCCCTTGGTGTATTCACCCAATATCTCTAGCCCCTGCTGGCTATCACCGACTTCGCCAACGGCGGCGGCGCCAAAGGTCTGCATCAACGCCCGCAGACGCTCGAGGAACAGCACGTTCTTGGGGTGGTTCTTGTCATATAGATGGCGCTGGTGGTTATAGGGATTAACGGCAGGTGCTGTATCAGCATTCCGCTCAGCTTTGGGCAGCGGTGGATTATCCCGAAGCTGCTCGTCGTGCATGTAGAAATTGATCGTATCGAGACGAAACCCGTCGACACCACGCATGAGCCAAAAATGCGCGGCATCTAGCAGCGCGTCTTGAACTTGAGGTTCGTGGAAATTGAGGTCCGGCTGCGAGACGAGGAAGTTGTGCAGGTAATACTGTTCGCGGCGGGCATCCCACTGCCACGCAGAGCCGCCAAAAATCGACAGCCAGTTGTTCGGCGGTGTGCCGTCCTCTTTGGGTTCGGCCCAGACATACCAGTTCGATTTGTCGTTATCACGGTTTGCGCGGCTTTCAACGAACCACGGGTGCTGCTCTGATGTGTGGCTTAGAACGAGGTCAATAAGAACACGAACGCCATTGGCATGAGCCGTCTCAATCACCGCGTCAAAGTCAGCCAAAGTGCCAAACATCGGATCAACATCGCAATAATCCGAAACGTCATAGCCAAAGTCCTTCATCGGCGAGGTGAAGAACGGCGAAATCCAAATCGCATCGACTCCGAGCGACGCGATATAGGGCAAACGCTCGACAATCCCGCGCAAGTCGCCGATGCCGTCGCCGTTGCTATCCTGATAGCTACGCGGATAAATCTGATAAATGACGGCACCGCGCCACCAATCTGGGTTTGCGATATTATCAGCGTGGGTCAAACTTTGAGCGGACATTGAAGAAGCCTCAGGACATCAGGAGAGTAATCAGTTGCCCAAACGGAGCGGTGCGGACGTCCATCTGAAAGCCCTCAAAAATCTCACATCCAAAGCGATTTGGAAAGGGCTTTTATCGTCGGGCGAATTTGTCTAGTTTTCGATCAGCACAAGAAATAGTAGGTCGAGACGGGGAACCTTTTTTCTGCGTTGCTCTGGCAGTTTTGCCCAATATCAAAGGCGCCTTGGATCGAACGATGAACCTCAAACAATTGTCAGAAGCACTTGGTCTTAGCCCCACGACAGTCAGCCGTGCACTGAATGGCTATCCCGAGGTGAATGAGGACACCCGAGAGCGCGTTCGTCTCGCTGCGCAAAAATACAATTACAAACCACATGCGCGCGCGCAAAGCCTTGCCACAGGGCGTGCGTTTGCGATTGGTCACGTGATCCCAATTTCAACCCACCAGCAAGTCGTGAACCCAATTTTCGGCGACTTCATCGCGGGCGCTGGTGAGACCTATTCAACCAATGGCTACGAGATGGTTCTTAGCATGGTGTCAGATAGTGACGAGCTGGGTGCGTACAAACAGATCAAGGCCCGTGGCTCCGTTGACGGTGTTGTTGTGCATGGAGCACGGAGCCAAGATCCGCGATTTGCACTCCTGCGTGACATTAACCTGCCCTTTGTTTCGCATGGACGTTCAAGCGGCGAAACCGATCCTTATGCGTGGGTCGACGTGAATAATTTCGGTGCCTTTGAGCGGGCAACCTCCTTTTTGCTTGAACTGGGGCATCGCAGAATAGCACTTCTAAATGGTCCCGAAACAATGGATTTTGCTGTGCGCCGTCGAGAAGGCTTTGAAGCCGCCCTAATGGCGCATGCAATTACTCCTGTCCCGTCACTCTTGGCCTCTCAAGAGATGACCGAGACCTATGGTTACCGCGAAGCGAACCGTATGCTCGCCTCTGATAATGCACCGACAGCCTTTGTCGTATCATCCTTTATCACAGCCCTCGGAGTGCGTCGCGCCATTGAACGGTCAGGTTTGCAGATGGGCAGAGATGTTTCAGTCGTAACTTACGATGACGCGCTCTCATATCTACCAAATGGGGACGAGGTGCCGGTCTTTACCGCGACCCGTTCTTCGGTCCGCGAGGCGGGCAGAATTGCGGGGCAAATCTTGATCGACCTGATCAATGACCCCTTTGCCCCTCCCAAGACGCACCTCTTAGAAGCAGAGCTTGTGATCGGTATGTCAACGGGACCCTGTCAGACAACCCCAAGCTAGGGCTGACCTAGCTCTATTCTTGCACCACGCCCAAAAGCACAATAACAACGCGCCTGCTAACGCTAACAAAGGTTTCTCGGAGACTCTCATGGCCCACCCATCGAATACACTTTCTCTTGTTGCTGATATTGGTGGAACCAACACCCGCGTTGCCTTGGCCAAAGATGGCGAAGTTCTCGAGGCTACGATCCGTCGGTATTCGAACGAGGATTATCCCGGCCTAGAGAGCGTGCTACGCAAGTACATCGAGGAAGAAAACGGCGTTGACCCAATTGAGACCTGCGTTGCGGTCGCCGGCCCTGTTCACGATGGAAAAGCAACGATGACCAACCTTGATTGGACCATTGATCGCGATACCCTGACCCGAGCAACCAAGGCCGAACATGTTGCGATCCTGAATGACCTTCAGGCGCAAGGCCATGCAATTGGGCATATCCGAGAGGACAAGCTTCGCAAAATCCTTCCCGGTCAAGACGGCAATGAGCACGCAGCCAAGCTTGTAATTGGTGTGGGCACTGGCTTTAATGCAGCACCCGTTTTCGACACCGCAGCTGGCCGATTGGTTCCGCCGTCCGAGTCAGGTCACGTGAATTTGCCTGTACGGGATGAACGCGACCTGCGCCTTTGCCATTTCATTGAAACCGCACATGGGTTCCCATCGGTCGAGGACGTACTCTCCGGGCGCGGCCTAACACGCCTCTATGCGTTCCTGGGACACGAGGCAGGTGATTTTCGCGAAAAATCCGGCAAGGACATCATGACATCTGTCGCGGCGAGAGATGACCAGCGCTCCATTGAGGCCGCGCATCTCTTTACGCGGTTCCTCGGCGCTGTTGCGGGCAACCTTGCTCTTACTCAGCTTCCCTTTGGTGGCGTCTATATAATTGGTGGTGTCGCGCAAGCATTCGCTCCCTACCTGAGTGAATTTGGTTTTGGCGACGCTTTCCGCGACAAAGGCCGCTTTGCGGGATTCATGGGTAATTTCGCCGTATCCGTCGTCGAAGACGACTACGCCGCTCTTACAGGTTGCGCCGCGCATCTCGTTGCACTTCGGAACTCGCACTAGGCCAACTGCTGCTGAACTGTGTCCGTTAAAGCTTTGAGAGAGAAAGGTTTTGGGAGAAAGACCGAGTTTGGAATTCTCTCGCGATTTTCTCCAAAGGCCTCTTCAGCATAGCCCGACACAAAGACGACCTTGGTGTCGGGCCTTGAGCGCAGCGCTTCACGTACCCAAGTCGGTCCATCCTTGCCGGGCATAATGACATCCGTGACAAATAGATCTACGCGGGTTTGATCATTCTCAAGAATATCGAGGGCACTCTCTGCGCAATCAGCCTCAAGCACTGTATAACCACAAAGCTTGAGCGCACGGCTGGCAAAGGCACGCACAGGCGCCTCATCCTCGACCAAAAGCACGACATTGTCTGTTTCATGCGGACCACTGCGCTCTGGGAGAGACGTCTTGGACACAAGGTTCGGACTGTCGCTCCGAGCAAGGTAGGCCGGCAGGTAGATTGAGAAAACAGTGCCAACCCCAACTTCGCTATCGGCGAAAATAAACCCGCCAGTTTGCTTCACAATCCCGTAGGCGGTCGAAAGACCAAGCCCCGTGCCCTCTCCCGTTCGTTTTGTGGTAAAGAAAGGTTCAAAGATTTTGCCTATTTTGTCGGGACTGATCCCAACGCCTTCGTCAATGACCTTAACCAAAACATAACTGTCCGCTGGCAATAGCGCACGGTTCCGGCGGATCGGCTTTTCCAAAACAACGTTTTCGGTTTCGATCCGGATTTCTCCGCCCGAAGGCATTGCGTCACGCGCATTTACGACGAGGTTCATAATGACTTGCTCAAGCTGCCGCTTGTCGACACGGATCGGTTTTAGGTCAACATCGTGGTAAAGCCCAAGCTTTACCTTTTCCCCGACAAGACGGTTCAAGAGGTGGGTCAACTCGGAAAGGGTATCGCGCAAGTCGATCACTTCAAAATTCAGGTTCTGTTTGCGCGAAAACGCCAAAAGTTGCCCAACGAGCGAGGCCGCTCGGTTCGCATTTTGATGGATTTGAACCAGATCCGCGTATTCGCTGTCCTCTTGATGATGCTTAAGCAAAAGCAAATCGCAGTGACCTGAAATTGCGGTTAGCAAGTTATTGAAATCATGCGCAACTCCGCCTGCAAGCTGACCAATCGCTTGCATTTTCTGGCTTTGAACGAATTGTGCTTCGAGAGATTTAAACTCGGTCATGTCGTTCAAAGTCGCGATCACATATTTTTGCTCGGGATCTCCAGCCTGTGCGAGAGCGACCTGAACGAAGAAATCGCGATTATCCCCCGTACCGCGAAGAAACTGCCGCGCACCGCTTCCGCGTCCAGCCGCAACTTCGGCAAACCAGTCTGTAATTGGACGGCCGAGCCCCTCGAGGATGTCAGAGATGCGCGATCCATCGGGAAGCTGCCCCCCCAAAAGCTTGGCGGCCTCTCGATTGCGGGCCACGACTTCGCCCGTATTCGCAACGAGAATTAGCGGCACCGGAATAAGTTCGAGCGCGGCCCAGTTCTCAACGATATTCAATTTAGGTGCCTTGTCCGCTCCGGGTAAAATAAAGATTTCAGTCCGGCCGCCACTTTTCTCTAAGGTCGCGACCATTGCAGAAACATTGCGATCGGAACATTTGACCTGATGAATTTCCCCTGACATGAGAGGGAGATCGCGAAAGACATGATCAAGACGTTTAGCTCGCTCACCAATCAGAGCGCGCATTTTGTCGTTCATGTAGAGGATCGTTCCGCTTGGCCCGACAGTCATTGCAGGAAGCGCATCCGCAGTGTTCGACATACCGCCACTTGGCTCGATCAGTCTCCAGACAAAGGCGTCATTGTCGAGCTTTGTTACCCCAAGCCGTACAGTTCCCCGCTTGGTCGCTATGGTCTCAAGCGCGTGCCCGAACTCGTCTGCTCGCGCCTGAAGCTGTAGAAGGACCATGTTCGATTGAGCCAAATACGGAGCGATAAGCTCACTGACAGAGGAAAGGCCAGAACGTTCGACCGAAGCATTCGTGAATTGGATCACGCCGTCACGATCGGCCATGAAACTCGGCACGATATCGTTTTCTACTAGCGCCCGAGCATCCTTGAGCCGTCTGCGAGCGCGTATCCGTCCGAAAACTTGAAAAACGAAGAGACCTACAACGAGAGCGACGCAAACCACCAATGCAGTTATCCCGAAAAGCGACAGTTGTGAATTGGACGTCATGATCGATTGCCAAGCGACAAAGGACCACAAGATTATGGCGCTCACCAATATGCTCCGAGCATTAAAACGTGCAAAGCTTTTCACAACAGACCTCCGCCCACATCTGTTTATCTTCAGAAAGTTAATCTGAGATTAATGAGCAAGAGGTTAATCAGGTCGGATAAAATATCAACTATAAGTTGATTTATCTATCTACGGTCAAGGATCGCCAAATAAAAACCATCGCCGACACTCGATGGATTAAGCTTCATTTTATCAATAACTTGCCATCGAGACTCCGCACAGAAGTCATCAACAATTTTGTCATTTTCACATCCAAAAACTGAGCAAGTCGCATAGGCAAGTCGACCTAAGGGTGCAACATAGGCTGCGGCAGAACGGATGACTTCGGCTTGGATCTTGTTGAGTTCTGACAGACGTTCATGCGTCAGGCGCCACTTGGCGTCGGGGGTTCGCCGCCATGTACCCGACCCCGAACAAGGTGCATCCACAAACACAAGATCATATTCACCGTCGCCAAGTTCGTCAGAACGGCGCACATTAATTGTGACCCCTGCACGCCTGCTCCGCTCGGGAATATCACCCATGCGGTTTGCGTCGATATCGTGGGCCGTTACATCATACCTTAGCGCAGCAAGTGCCAAGGCCTTGCCGCCGCCACCCGCGCAATAGTCAAGTGCCGTACCCTGCCCCGAAAGGCGCAGAACGGCAGCTTGTGACGAGGCATCTTGAAGCTCGACAAGACCACGGTCGAAGGCCTGAGATGCACGTATGCGGCGTTCGTTTGCCGTGACCACAAGCGCGGTTTCGATACCCTCGACGCGGGTCGCTTCGATTTCGTCCTGAGCAAGAAGATTGAGCGCCTGATCCACAGACGATTTGACCAGATTCACACGAAGGAAAATTGGCGCGCGTTCGCGCAAGGTGGACAAGGCTGCTTCGGTGCCAGCGCCAAGCTCTGCCTCGAACATCGGATAGAGCCAGTCAGGACAATCCAGCCGCACAGCGGCGGGCAGATCGGCCAAGGAAGGCCCCGCACGTTCGGCATCAGTCAAAGCGGCAGGTGCGTGACCTATGCCGTTGAACATTTCGTCAATCATGGCGCCTTGTGATTTCAGCGCCCCGATCATCAACCCCCTGCCCGTTTCGGCACCGCCAAGCGCAGCAAAAGACCGGCGGCAACGCAGTGCATCATAGACATAGTCTCGGATCGCATTGCGGTCTTTAGAGCCTGCAAAACGCGAACGGCGCGCCCAAGCGGTCAAAGACCGCTCAGCGGGCGCGCCGTCCAGAATTTCGTCAAGCAGCTCGATTGCTGCCGCAATGCGGGCTGCTGGTTGCATTAGCCAATCCGATAATTCGGGCTTTCGCGGGTGATCTGCACGTCGTGAACGTGGGATTCCTTAAGACCCGCACCTGTGATTTTGACGAAGGTGCAGTTCTTGCGCATTTCTTCGACAGTTGCGCAGCCCGTGTACCCCATCGACGCGCGAAGACCGCCGACCATCTGATGCAGAACCGTGGCAACGTTGCCCTTATAGGGGACCTGACCTTCGATGCCTTCGGGAACCAGCTTGTCGCTTGCCGCGTCTTTCTGGAAATAGCGATCAGCCGAACCACGTGCCATAGCGCCGAGCGAGCCCATTCCGCGATAGGATTTAAACGAACGGCCCTGATACAGGATGACTTCGCCCGGGGACTCGTCGGTGCCAGCGATCATCGAACCAACCATGGCACAGGATGCGCCTGCTGCGATGGCTTTGGAGAAATCGCCAGAGAACTTGATTCCGCCGTCTGCAATGATCGGAACGTCTCCAGCCACCGATGCACAGTCCATAACAGCCGAGAGTTGGGGCACGCCCACGCCAGCGACCATACGTGTTGTACAGATCGAACCCGGTCCAATGCCGCATTTTACAGCATCGGCGCCTGCGTCGATAAGAGCTTGGGTTGCAGCAGCCGTCGCCACGTTACCGGCGATAACCTGAACGTTGCTTTCGGCCTTGATCCGGCGCACAGCTTCGAGCACACCAGCCGAGTGACCATGCGCGGTATCAACGACCACGATGTCGGCACCCGCATCAATAAGAGCCATCGAACGCTCGAAACCAGAGTCGCCCACAGAAGTCGCAGCTGCGACGCGTAGACGCCCGAGTTCGTCCTTGCAGGCGGTGGGGTTAAGCACAGCCTTTTCGGTGTCTTTGAGCGTCAACAGGCCGGTCAGCTTGCCCTTACCATCATGTACGAGCAGCTTTTCAATACGGCGTGCACGCATCAGGCTCTTGGCTTCTTCGAGGTCCGCAGGCTCTGCAAGCATCGCGAGGTTTTCAGACGTCATCATCGCCGAGACGGGCGTTTCAGGCGACGAGGCAAAACGCATATCGCGGTTGGTCAGGATGCCAACAACGCGTCCATCTTTGTCGACAACGGGAAAGCCAGTAAAGTTGTAACGTTCGACCAGCTCTTGGGCATCGGCGAGCGTCTGATCAACGGTCAGTGTAACAGGGCTGTAGACGATCCCGCTCTCGAAACGTTTGACGCGGCGCACTTCGCGCGCCTGCTCTTCGACGCCAAGGTTCTTGTGGATCACACCCATACCGCCTGCCTGCGCCATCGCGATCGCCATGCGGGCTTCGGTTACGGTGTCCATAGCCGAGGACAAAAGCGGGATGTTCAGACGAATGGAACGCGTCACATTCGTGCGCGTATCAGCCGTCGAGGGCAGCACGCTGGAAGCGGCTGGAACCAGCAGTACATCATCAAAAGTGAGGGCCTCGCGAATCTCCATCTGGCGTCTCCGTGGAATGCTTCGTTTGGCAAGTCCCTATTACATGGATCACCTTGATGGGAAAGGCCTTTAGACCATTTTATTTAGACAATGACGGTAACGTGCATATAAATGCCGTGATCCCCCTTTCCCATTTGGCTCTTTTCCCTATTTTGCACTCAAATGCATTTAGGACTGTCTTGATGACCAACGACCCACTCGTCATTTTCACGCCTTCGGGCAAACGTGGCCGCTTTGTAGTTGGAACCCCCATTCTTACTGCCGCGCGTCAGCTTGGTGTGGACCTTGATTCCGTATGTGGCGGACGCGGGATTTGTTCCAAATGCCAGATCACGCCATCCTATGGCGAATTCCCCAAGCATGGCGTGACCGTTCATGAGGACGCTCTCTCGGTTTGGAATGCCGTTGAAGAGCGATATGACCAAATTCGCGGTTTGAAAGAAGGTCGTCGTCTTGGGTGTCAGGCGACTGTGCAAAAGGACGTCGTGATTGACGTTCCGCCTGAAAGCCAAGTCCACCGTCAAGTGGTGCGCAAGGCCGCAGCGGCCCGTGACATCATCATGGACCCTGCAACCAAGCTCTATTACGTGGAAGTGGCCGAGCCTGATATGCACGAGCCAACGGGCGACTTTGAACGCCTCTGCGGTGCCCTAAAGGATCAGTGGCAGGTCGAAGGCGTAACAGCTTCGCTTGCGCTCATGCGCAAACTTCAACCAGCCCTGCGCAAGGGCGATTGGAAAGTCACTGTCGCTCTTAACAAGGGTCACAACGACACGCATCACCGCGTTCTTGATATTTACCCTGGCTTTGACGAAGGCCGAATCTACGGGCTCGCGATTGACCTTGGCTCGACAACTATCGCAGCCCACCTTTGCGATCTGCGCAACGGGCTCGTGGTGGCCTCATCTGGCATCATGAACCCTCAGATCCGCTTTGGCGAAGACCTGATGAGCCGTGTTTCCTATGCGATGATGAACAAGGGCGGCGATCAGGAAATGACGCGCGCCGTGCGCAGTGCGATCAATACTCTCGCCGTAGAAATCGCTAAGGACGCCGAGATTGATGCAAATCGCATTATGGAAACGGTGTTTGTGTGTAACCCAGTGATGCATCACCTGCTTCTAGGAATTGACCCTGTTGAGCTTGGCCAAGCGCCCTTTGCGCTTGCAACCTCGCATTCGGTTTCTCTGGATGCAATGGAGCTTGACCTTGATGCAATGAACGCATCGGCACGCGTGTATGTGCTCCCCTGTATTGCGGGGCACGTGGGCGCAGACGCTGCCGCGGTTGCCCTTTCAGAAGAGCCCGGCAAGTCAGAGGACCTCGTTCTTATCGTTGATGTTGGTACGAACGCTGAAATCCTTCTTGGAAATACCAACCGTGTTCTAGCCTGTTCCTCTCCGACCGGCCCAGCATTTGAAGGCGCTCAGATTAGCAGCGGCCAACGTGCAGCTCCGGGCGCGATCGAGCGGATCGAGATCGACCCTATCACCAAAGAACCCCGCTTCCGCGTGATCGGCTCCGAACTTTGGTCAGATGATGAAGGTTTTGCTGAGCAAACCAAAGCCACAGGCATCACTGGGATCTGCGGCTCCGGCATCATCGAAGCGGTTGCCGAGATGCGTGCTGCGGGTCTTGTGGACAATAAGGGCCTCATTGGTTCGGCCGAACAAACAAGCACAGAACGCGCTATCCCCGAAGGCCGCACGAATAGCTATTTGATCTATGATGGCACCGCCGAGGGCGGCCCCCGTATCACCGTCACCCAAGGCGACATCCGCGCCATTCAGCTTGCCAAGTCCGCGCTCTACGCAGGTGCAAGGCTCTTGATGGATGAAATGGGTGTCGATGTCGTGGACCGCGTGACCCTTGCTGGCGCATTTGGCGCGCATATCAGCCCTAAACATGCGATGATCCTTGGGATGATCCCTGACGTTCCACTCGACAAGGTCACGTCTGCTGGCAACGCGGCTGGCACGGGTGCACGTATCGCACTTTGCTCGAATGCGGCCCGCGCCGCAATTGAAGCGACGGTGACACAGATCACCAAGATCGAGACTGCGATTGAACCAAAGTTCCAAGAGCACTTTGTCAACGCCAACGCGATCCCTCATGCGACTGATCCCTTCCCGCATCTCAGCGGAGTGGTCACGCTTCCACAGTTGAACTTCAACGATGGTGGCGGAGACAGAGGCGGTCGTCGCCGTCGTCGCTAACAAACAAAAAAAGCCGCTCCAAACTGGGGCGGCTTTTCTTTGTTCAGGAGCACTTGACGCGTCCCACTCCCAGCGATACCTCAACATCAGGTTTGCGGGTATGGTGAAAAGGTATCACGAAAGCTTCCCAAGCTTCAGTTACGGGTTCGATTCCCGTTACCCGCTCCAAACCTTACTTTACATCCAAAGATTAATTCGGCGCAGCAGCGCGTTGAGGTTGGATGGAAGATCAAACTTCTCTTGTTCGGCCCAACGCAAAACGTAATAGGCGGCGGCATCAGCGATGCCGAATGCGCCAAGCAGATAGTCTTTGTCGCCCAAGGTCTCGGAAAGCACGCCTAGACCTTTGGTCACCTCGGCGCGTCCATGATTGCGGATGACATCCTGACCTTCGGGATCAGGTATAAACTTTTGTGGAACTTTGACGAAAGTGAAGCCGCGCATATGGATGCTGGCAACCACAAAATCAACGATTTCGAGTGCACGAGCCTCATCCTCCAGCGTTGGCCCGATGAGCCCAGCCTCGGGAAATGCTTTGGCCAACCAAAAAGCGATAGCCGTGAACTCCGTCAGAATGGTTCCATCACTCCGCAAGAGCGCGGGAACTTTGCCTTTGGGGTTCTTTGCAAGAAAATCCGGGGTCAAATGATCCCGCTTCGCAAGGTTTACGGTCACCACATCATGCGGTGCATTGATCACGCGCAAGAGAATCGCGATCCCTTCGGAACAAGAGTTCGGGCTATGAAACAGTGTCAGGGTGGTCATCGCAGCTTTCCAATTAAGATGTAGCTTTTGTGTCAGGACGCTTGGCAACTATTAAGCGGAAAACCAGGACTGACAACGGTCTCAATTGGACATCTGCACCATTCTATTTTCGCTTTTTCACTCGGCCAGGCGTGGTACCAAAACGGCGCGTGAAAACCTTTGAGAAGTGATGCTTGGAAGAAAACCCGCAAGCGACCGAGACTTCCCACAGGCTCATTTCCGTGCTGGCGAGCAGATTGCGCGCATGTTCAAGACGTAAGTTCAGATAGAACCGCGCAGGCGGCATCCCAAGAATGTCTCCAAAGAGCCTCTCCATCTGCCGACGCGAAAGCCCTACCCGCTCGGCAATATCGTCGAGAGGCATGGGGTCCTCACGGTTTTGCTTCATCAATTCGACCATTGCCGAAAGTGTCGGGTTACTGACCTGTGCGACAGCAGCAAGTGAAGAGCGCTGGGGCATATCTCGGCCGATGGCGACGCGGCGCAAGCACATGTCTGAAACCATCGCAGCAAAGCGTTGGCCGTGATCGTTCGAAACAACGTCAAGGAAAAGATCCGTCGCCGCTGCGCCGCCACCGCTTGTCATAACACGTTCGTCGATTTCATATTTGTTGAGCGTCGGAGACAGTTCAGGGAAGGTTTCGATAAAAGCGGGTTGATTTTCCCAATGGAGCGTAAAGCGACGTTCCTCGAGGATACCAGCAAAGGCCAGTGCCACTGCGCCTGTGCAAAGACCGCCAACCTGCCCGCCATTGCGGAAATGCCCACGTACAGCAGCAACGATTTGTTGCTCCCCAGCGGCTGCGGGCCGATTGCCAGCACAGATAACAAGCACGTCTTCACGGTTTGGCATCTTGAATGCGCCATCCACCTGAATAGCGATCCCGCTAGAGCTTGAGACGGGCTGCCCGTCCATTGAGACAACCGTCCAGCTGTAGAGCGGCTTTTGCGAAAGCTGATTTGCGATCCGCAACGGTTCCACGGCAGATGAAAAGGCCAAGAGCGTAAAGGATGGGCATAGCACAAAGACAAATCGCTTTGTTCCGTTCGCTTGTACACCCAAATCAAAATACGCGGCACCGCTTGGCACCAAAGGTTGGCGATCCATCAAGACCACATCTCCAAAGTTCACTTAGCTAGCTTTACACTTTCCTATAGGAAACAGCCATTCGAAAGATGAACTGTTTAGAGATAGGAGTAGAACTGAATGCTTGCGGCAACTTGCCTCTTGGCACGTCTCTATTGTGAAACATCTTCCCCAGTTGCGAACAAACAAAGGGGTAACACATGTTCAAAGGACTATTCTTGTCGCTTGCGCTGATCATCGGCGGAATGCTGGCGCTTCCGGCTTTGATGCTTGCAATATCTTAACTGAAAAGAGCGGCGCCTTGGCCGCTCTTTTTGCATTTTGACCCTCAGGAAGGCATCCAGCCTTTGTAAGTTGGATCACCGTCCTGCATCGGAAGGCTTACCGGCA
>JAYPUF010000016.1:0-34064 GCA_038133925.1 Marivivens sp.
TGAACCGCATGCCTGCCTACGCGCTGATCTTCATGTTCTTCACGATGGCGAACGTTGGCCTTCCGGGCACCTCTGGCTTTGTCGGTGAATTCCTGACCCTGATGGGTACTTTCCAAGCGAACACTTGGGTTGCAGCAATCGCAACGACAGGTGTGATCTTCTCAGCAGCTTACGCGCTCTGGCTTTACCGCCGCGTGGTCATGGGCGATTTGATCAAGGAAAGTCTCAAGTCGATCACCGATATGACGGGCCGTGAAAAGATGATCTTTGCGCCACTCGTCGTGATGACCATTCTTCTTGGCGTTTACCCGAGCCTCGCAACCGATATCATCGGGCCGAGCGTTGGCGCTCTCGTCGAACACTTTAATCACTCGGTAGACGCTTCTGGCCTTGCAGTCGTAGCCGAAGTTGCCGAAACCGCAGCGCACTAAGGAGCCGGATAAATGATCTCTTCTGATATCCAGACCGTTCTTCCGGAAATCGTAATCGCAATCTATGCGATGCTTGCTCTGCTTGGCGCCGTTTACACCAGCAAGGACAAAGCAGCTCCGTTTCTCACTTGGCTCACGGCCGGTCTGTTCGCAGCAGTAGCCTTCTGGATTGCAGTGAACGGCGAGGGGACCAATGTGGTCTTCTCTGGCTCGTTCGTGGACGATGCCTTTTCGCGCTTTGCCAAAGTCGTTATCCTGCTTTCGGCGGCAGCAGTTTTGGTCATGAGCCAAGACTACATGGCGCGCCGTGACTTGGCGCGTTTCGAATACCCGCTTCTGATCGCACTTGCTGCGGTTGGTATGATGGTGATGGTTTCGGCTGGCGACCTGATGGCGCTCTATATGGGCCTCGAACTTCAGTCGCTTGCACTTTACGTTGTTGCTTCGCTACGCCGTGATAGCGTGAAATCGACCGAAGCAGGTCTTAAGTACTTCGTTCTTGGCGCTCTGTCCTCGGGCCTTTTACTTTATGGCGCATCGCTGACCTATGGTTTCGCAGGTACGACCGTGTTCTCGGGTATCATCGAAGCAACGCATGACGGTGTATCGCTTGGGCTTCTCTTCGGTCTCGTCTTCCTGATTTCGGGCTTTGCGTTCAAGGTTTCGGCAGCACCCTTCCATATGTGGACGCCTGACGTCTACGAAGGCTCACCGACGCCAGTGACCGCATTCTTTGCAACTGCTCCCAAGGTTGCTGCGATGGGTCTCTTTGCGCGCGTAGTTTTTGATGCCTTTGGTCATGTTGTTGGCGATTGGCAGCAGATCGTTGCCTTCCTTTCGGTGATCTCGATGTTCCTTGGTGCATTCGCTGCGATTGGGCAAAAGAACATCAAGCGTCTGATGGCTTACTCTTCGATCGCCCATATGGGCTTTGCGATGATGGGTCTTGCTGCGGGCTCGGCCTTTGGCGTTCAGGCGATGCTGATCTACCTTGCGATCTATGTCACCATGAACATCGGCACCTTTGCTTTCATCCTGTCGATGGAAAAGAATGGTGCTCCTGTGACCGAAATCGCTGCACTTAATCAATATGCCAAGAAAGAGCCGCTCAAGGCGCTCGCCGTTCTGGTTCTGATGTTCAGCCTTGCCGGCGTTCCGCCAATGGTTGGCTTCATGGGCAAGTTCTACGTGCTTCGCGCAGCCTATGATGCCGGTCTTGCATGGCTTGCTATTGCAGGTGTTGTGGCCTCGGTCGTTGGCGCGTTCTACTACCTCCGCGTTGTATACTTCATGTACTTCGGCAAGGAATCCGAAGGGCTTGAAACGAACATGGCTCCGACCGCTTGGGCAATGCTCATGGGCTCGGCCTTCATTATGGTGGTTGGTATCGTGAACCTCTTTGGTATCGAACCTCTCGCAGCGGCAGCGGCTCAGACGCTTGTCAACTAACGACGAAGCAAAAGCCGTCTGGCCCGAGGGCTACGAACTCGTAGTTCTTGATGAGGTGGACAGCACTATGGCAGAAGCCGCGCGACGCGCGGCTTTTGTCCGTTCTCCGACTTGGATCTTGGGACTGCGCCAAACCAACGGTCGTGGGCGGCGCGGGAGACCGTGGGTAGACCCGCATGGGAACCTTTCGACGACTTTGATCTTTAAGCCCGCTGCAACGCCTGCGGATGGGGCCAAACGGTCATTTCTTGCCGCCTTGGCGCTATATGAAGCTTTGGCGATTTATGTGGACCGCACGCGGCTTGGTTTGAAATGGCCGAATGACGTGCTGCTGGATGGCTGCAAGATCGCGGGCATTCTACTCGAAAGTAGTGGGACCGCTGAGCGGCTTGAGTGGCTCTCGATCGGCATTGGCGTCAATCTTGCACATGCTCCAAAGCGCGCGCCTGATGCCGACTTTGGGCCAATTTCTTTGGCCGAGGCTGGTGCGGTGCATGTAACACCAAAAGACTTCCTAACCGTTCTTGCGGACACCTATGCCACGCAAGAGGATAAGCTCGCTTATTTCGGTTTCGAGCGTATTCGCGAGGACTGGCTTCGCCACGCGATCAAACTGGGTGAGATGATTACAGCGCGCTTACCCAAGGAAAGCATCTCGGGCATCTTCGAAACCATCGACATCGAAGGCAATCTGGTTCTATTGACGGGCAGGGGACATGTGACCGTGACCGCCGCGGATGTCTATTTTTAACGAAGGGGAAGGCCATGCTTCTGGCCATTGATTGTGGTAACACTAATACCGTTTTCTCGATATGGAACGGCTCCGAGTTTCTTGCGACGTGGCGCACTTCGACTGAGTGGCAGCGCACGGCAGACCAGTATTACGTCTGGCTCATCACACTTATGCAGCACCGCAAAGTGGACGTCGAAATCGACGAAGTGATCATTTCTTCGACTGTGCCGCGCGTTGTCTTTAACCTTCGCGTTTTGGCCGATCGCTATTTCAACTGTCGTCCGCTCGTTGTGGGGAAACCCGAATGTGCGCTTCCCATTCCGCCGCGCGTCGATGCCGGCACCACTGTTGGCCCTGATCGCCTCGTGAACTCTGCTGGGGCATTTGACCGTCACGGCGGTGACTTGATTGTTGTCGATTTCGGAACCGCCACCACTTTCGACGTTGTCGCCCAAGATGGCGCTTATGTAGGCGGTGTGATTGCACCGGGTGTAAACCTTAGCCTTGAAGCCTTGCACCACGCTGCCGCTGCCCTACCTCATGTCGATATAAGCCGTCCCACAGGGGTAATCGGGACCAACACCGTCGCCTGTATGCAATCAGGCGTTTACTGGGGCTACGTCGGCGTTGTGCGAGAGATTTGTGCGCGCATCCGAGCCGAATACGATCGCCCCATGAAGATTATTGGCACCGGCGGGCTCGCCCGCCTGTTCGAACAGGCCGAAAATTTGTTCGACGCAATCGAAGACGATCTCACGATGCACGGGTTAACCGTCATCCATGACTATAATAAGGAAACTACATGAGCAGTGCGAAAAGCACCAACCGCCTGATTTACTTGCCGCTCGGCGGCGCTGGCGAAATCGGGATGAACGCATACGTCTATGGCTATGGTGAGCCTGACAAAGAACGCCTGATCGTTGTCGATTTGGGTGTAACCTTCCCTGATATGGATACGTCGCCAGGCGTTGATCTCATTATGCCCGATGTAAGTTGGCTTGAGGCGCGCAGGGACCGGATCGAGGCGATCCTTATCACCCACGCGCATGAGGATCACGTTGGGAGCGTAGGCCACCTTTGGGAGCGTCTTGGTGCACCGGTCTATGCCCGCGAGTTCACCGCTCACATTGCACGCCTTAAGATGGCTGATGTGGGATTGCCTGATGGCACAGTGCACACAGTTCCCGCTTATCCGCATATGTCGACCTTTGGGCCGTTCAAAGTCGGATTTATCCCTGTGTCTCACTCGATCCCTGAAAGCTCTGGTCTTGTGATCGACACGCCTGCGGGCCGCGTAATGCACTCGGGTGATTTCAAAATCGACCATACTCCCGTTGTCGGCGATCCCTTTGACGAGGCACTTTGGGCAGAGGCCTCGAAGGATGGCGTTCGCGCCCTAATGTGCGATTCGACCAACGTCTTCTCGCCTGCTGCCGGTCGCTCGGAAGCGACGCTTGCCGATCCGATCGAAGAACTCTTCAAAAGCGCGACCGGCATGGTGGTTGCGACGACTTTTGCTTCGAACATCGCTCGCCTGAAAACCATCGCAACGGCCGCAGATAAGGCAGGACGGAGCATCTGCCTTTTGGGGCGTGCGATGCGCCGTATGGTTGAAGCGGGTCTTGAAACGGGCGTTCTCGATAGCTTCCCCAAGACGATCCTTGCCGAAGATGCAGTTGATGTACCGCGCCAGAACCTTTTGCTCCTTGTGACGGGTTCCCAAGGCGAACGTCGCGCGGCTTCGGCGCAATTGGCGAATGGCAAGTATATGGGTTTGACCCTCAAAGAAGGGGACACCTTCCTTTTCTCGTCTAAGACCATTCCCGGCAACGAACGCGGCGTGATCCGCATTATGAACCAGCTTTCGGAAAAGGGCGTTGACGTCGTCGACGATCGTGGCGGTCTCTATCACGTCTCGGGCCATGCAAACCGTCCCGACCTTGAAAAGATGCACGATATCGTCAAGCCCAAGATGCTCGTGCCCATGCATGGCGAGCACCGCCATTTGCGTGAACATGCCAAATTGGGCGAAGCCAAAGGCATTGGGTCCATCGTTGCGGTGAATGGCATGATGATCGACCTTACAAGTAACTACCCGCATGTCGCTGAATACGTCGAGACGGGCCGTACCTATCTTGACGGTTCGGTGCAAATCGGCGCGCTTGACGGAATTGTGCGCGACCGTATCCGAATGGCGCTGAACGGCCTTGTTGTCGTGACGCTCATCATGGATGAAAACGACGAGCCGCTAGGCGAGCCGTGGTGCGAGGTAAACGGTCTTCCTGAAACGGGCCGGAATAATACCGCACTTGTCGAAGTACTCGAAGGGGAGTTGAACCAATATCTCATGCGTGCCGACGACAAGGTGCTCACCGACGATGACAAACTCGAGAAAGAGCTTACTCAAGTTGCTCGCCGCGTCACACAGGCAGAGATCGGCAAGAAGCCAGAGGTCGTCGTGGTGATCAGCCGCCTGAGCTGATCCCGAACCTCCAAAAAGTAAAAGGCCCGCCAATTGAGCGGGCCTTTTTTCTGTCTCTTACTTAGCTGGCTTGCCGCTCGGCAAAACTCAGTCGGATGAACTCGGGAACGTCGTCGCCCATACCGATAAAGCTGTCTTGGTTGCCGCGGCGGTGGTGGTTACCACGGTTTCCGCGATCATGGTTGCGGTCTTCGCGGCGTTCATCACGGCGATCTTCACGCTTTGGCTCGTTACGCTCTACCTTGGCCTCGACCTCTTGCGTCTCATTAGTGTTCGCAGCTTTAGGCGTATCATTGTGCTTGTCTTCGCCCCGCTTGCCACGACGTGAACGGGACGTGCGGCGCTTGTCCTCGTTGCCGCCTTCTTCGTTCGATGCGCTCGGCGCTTCGACAGGCACAGGGTTTTCGATGCGAGGGATTTCGATCTGGACCAGCTTTTCCACAGCGTCGAAGTATTTCTCGTCGCGCGGAGAGCAAATCATGACCGCAGCGCCCTTACGGCCGGCGCGACCTGTGCGACCAATACGGTGCACGTAGTCTTCGGCGTGGCTGGGCACATCGAAGTTGAAGACATGGCTTACAGCGGGAATATCTAGCCCTCGTGCGGCAACGTCAGAGGCGCAAAGGAAGCGAACTTCGCCGTTGCGGAAGCCTTCGAGAGTCTTCATGCGGTGCGACTGGTCAAGATCACCGTGGATCGCCTCGGCGTTATAGCCATACTTGCGAAGTGATTTGGCGGTAATATCCACGTCAGCTTTGCGGTTGCAGAAGATGATTGCGTTGGTGCAAGCGTCACCCTCTTTGTCGATCAGAGCGCGTAGCAGCTTGCGCTTTTCGCTTCCTTCACGATCACGGCGCGAGGCTTTGAACATCACAACGCCTTGGGTGATGTTTTCCGAGGTCGTCGCCGCACGGGCAACCTCGACCTTGGCGGGGTTCGAAAGGAACGTATTGGTGATGCGCTCGATCTCTGGTGCCATTGTGGCCGAGAAGAACAGCGTCTGACGCGTAAACGGCGTAAGGTTGAAGATGCGTTCGATGTCGGGAATGAAACCCATGTCGAGCATACGGTCTGCTTCGTCTACGACCATGATCTGAACGCCAGTCAGCAGGAGCTTACCACGCTCGAAATGGTCGAGAAGACGACCTGGCGTTGCGATAAGAACATCAACACCGCGATCGATCAATGCATCCTGATCTTTGAACGACACACCACCGATCAAGAGCGCCTTGGTCAGTTTGGTGTATTTTGCATAGATATCAAAGTTCTCCGCCACCTGAGCCGCAAGTTCGCGGGTCGGGCACAGAACAAGGCTTCGCGGCATACGCGCACGGGCGCGTCCACGGCCAAGAAGGTGGATCATAGGGAGCGTGAAGCTCGCGGTCTTACCCGTGCCCGTTTGGGCGATGCCAAGCACGTCTTGACCTGTAAGGGCGGCGGGAATTGCGCCAGCCTGAATTGGGGTGGGGGTCTCATAGCCTGCTTCGGAGATGGCCTTGAGAACCTTCGGATCGAGGTTCAGTTCTGAGAATGTGGTCATTAGCGTCCAAGCTTTGGCACAGGGACGGTCCCACGTGCCTTTGGGTTATGGAGCGCAATAGTCAGGGCGCCCCTCGGCGGAATCCCTCAATTTGGGATGCGCTCACATAGCGGTATCTGCGCAAAACGTCAATCTGTGAGGGGTTTTGCGCTACTTTTGATCTGCTTCGGCTTCTTTGCGCATCACAGAGAGGCGGCGGAACATGTTGCGCCCATCAAGGTTCAGCACACGCAAGAGATGGATGGCCAACGGCCCTGCCGTTGGGGCCATCCGCGCGTCCTCCATGATTGGTGCAATCAAGTTGACCTCGAGATCGCCCTCAAGGAGCGAGAAATGCGGCATGGTGAGAGGCAACGGCGCATTGCGGCGGTGGCTCAATGGGAAGGGCTGCGAGGGGTCGTAACCAGAATAAAGGCGCTCGCTTTCATAGAGTTTCATCATGGAAAACATGATGTTAAGTGTTTGCCCCACCTTGCGGTCCATTTCCGTCTCGCCATGATCGGCAAAGGTAATGATCGAAGATATGAGCCAACGAGGGTTCAATTCGTCACAGAGGAATTCTCCCTGTTCGCGCCAGAGGCGGTTGAATAGCGCTGGGGCGTGATCAGGCCATTCCCGCTTGCGCAGGATCATGATCAGGAGCGAGTTGAAGAATGAAAGGTAGGACTTGCCGACAAACTCGGGGATCATTTCCGATGCGCGGCGAACAAGGCCCGACTCGCTCGTTGTGTTAAGTTCCGTTTCCGCCAAAATAGTTCGACGCGCCATTGGCCCAAAATCAACATCCAATTCAGGGAAGCCATCTTCTGGTGCAATGTTGATCGGCGCGCGGCGCTTGCGCCAAATCTGGACGAGTGGCCAAAGACCTTCGTCGAATGTCTTGTCTAAGTCGGACACATTCGGCTCCCACGTTTCGGTATTCAATCAATAGGTGAAGGGCAGGGGCCTGCAAAGAGGGGCGACGAAAAAGGGCAGCTCGCGCTGCCCCGAATATTAGACCATCATTTCCTTGGTCGCAGTCAGTTTAACATCCGGATAGTCGCGGATCACGCGGTCAATGTCCCACTGAAGGCGCGTTAGGAACACCACATCGCCGTCATTGTCGTGACTGATGTGTTGCTTGTTGGCTGCGATGAACTTTTCGACAGCTACCTTGTCCCCCGAAACCCAGCGGGCCGATGTAAATTGGGACGGCTCGAAACGAACAGGAAGACCATATTCAAGTTCGATACGGCTGGCCAGTACTTCGAATTGAAGTTGACCCACGACACCAACGATAAAGCCAGAACCAAACGCAGGCTTGAACACTTTTGCCGCGCCTTCTTCGGCGAATTGCATGAGCGCCTTTTCAAGGTGCTTTGCCTTCATCGGATCGCCTGCTCGGCAATTTTGGAGGAGTTCGGGCGCGAAGGACGGAATGCCCGTGACTTTGAGGCTTTCGCCCTCGGTCAGCGTGTCGCCAATCCGAAGCTGGCCGTGGTTCGGGATGCCAATGATGTCACCTGCCCAAGCCTCTTCGGCCAATTCACGGTCGGAGGCGAGGAAGAGCACAGGGTTCGAAATCGCCATCGGCTTTTTCGAACGCACATGGGTGAGCTTCATTCCCCGAAGGAAGTGACCCGACGCGAGACGCACAAAAGCCACGCGGTCGCGGTGCTTGGGGTCCATGTTTGCCTGAACCTTGAAGACAAATCCTGTAACCTTAGTTTCTTCGGGTGCGATCTCGCGCGGATCGGCGCTCTGGGGTTGTGGCTCGGGACCATAAGTGCCGATGCCTTCCATCAACTCTTTGACGCCAAAGGAGTTGATGGCCGAGCCGAACCATATCGGGGTCATCGTGCCTTCGAGAACGGCCTTGTGGTCAAGCGCAGGAAGAAGCTCGCGCGCCATTTCAATCTCTTCAAAGAACTTCTCAAGCAGATGCGCAGGCACCAGCTCTTTCAGCTTGGGATCGTCGAGCCCCTCGATCTTGACGCTTTCGGCAACGCGGTTGCGATCCGCACGGTCCATCAGTTCAAGACGGTTACGCAAAAGGTCGTAACATCCCACGAACTCGCGCCCTACGCCGATGGGCCAAGAGGCAGGAGTCACGTCAATGGCGAGGTTCTCTTGAATCTCGTCGATGATTTCAAAGGTATCGCGGCTTTCGCGGTCCATCTTATTACAAAAGGTCAGGATCGGAAGATCGCGTAGGCGGCAGACCTCAAACAGCTTTTGAGTCTGACTTTCCACACCCTTTGCGCCGTCGATCACCATGACCGCCGCGTCCACCGCTGTCAGTGTGCGATAGGTATCTTCGGAGAAGTCCGAGTGACCGGGTGTATCAACAAGGTTGAAGCGGAATTTGCCAAAGTCAAAGGACATCGCAGAGGCCGAGACCGAGATCCCGCGATCCTTTTCCATCTGCATAAAGTCAGAGCGTGTACGGCGCGCTTCCCCCTTGGCGCGGACCTGTCCAGCCATTTGAATAGCACCCCCGAACAAAAGGAACTTTTCCGTCAGCGTGGTCTTGCCGGCGTCGGGGTGCGAGATGATCGCAAATGTCCGGCGGCGGGCAATTTCAGCAGGGAGGTCGGGGCGGTTTGAAGCGGTGTCTAGCATGGCCGCGCGTATAGTCCCGCACGGGCTCTCTGGCAAGAAATCAAAAGGTCCCAACATTGCTGTGGGCCCTTTTTCTTTTCAGTTTTACTTACCCAAGTGAGGTAAAGAAATCCTCAGTGGTTTCTTGGAGGCTGCGGCTCTGCTGAACTGAACTGTCAGAACCCGAACGGGCTTGGCCGACGCTCAAGGTGATGTCGCGGGTTGCGTTCGCTTGCTCGTCGAGCGCCGAGCGAACGGATTGCGCAATCGTGTCCACCTCGTCGCACTCTTTGGAGATGGTGGTAACGTTGTTGACCGTGCGGTCAGTTGCGTCCCGAATGGCAGCGATGTGATTGTTGATGTTCTCGGTCACGTGTGTCGTTTGAGCGGCAAGGTTTTTGACCTCACCGGCAACAACGCTGAACCCTCGGCCAACTTGACCTGCGCGGGCCGCCTCAATTGACGCATTGAGCGCCAAAAGATTGGTCTTATTCGCAATTTCCGAAATCATCCGCACTGCGTCCGAAATATCGGAAACCTTGCCTGCAAGCTCGGATACTTGGCTATTCGAAGCGCTCGCCAAAGACGCGGCCGAGCGTGTCTTGCTCGTGGCGTCGTTCATCTGATCACGAATTGCGGTGATTGAAGTGGCGAGTTGCTCAGCAGCCGTAGAGGCCGTGCGGATACTGTCAGAGGTCTGAAGCGAGGTCGCCGCGAGTGTTTGTACTGAATTCGAAACATTGTTTCGGAAGTTTATGGCCAAGCTTTCTTTTTGAGTATTGGCGCGGGTCTTGATCATGTCTTCTGTGATCGACAACGCAATTTCGAGGTCCATCATCATAAGGCGGGTCAAAATGCAGCCAAGACGCGTCGCGGTGCGACGACGGAAGATGCCACCCTTTTTCAACATCGAGCGGTTCAGGTCAGTGATCAGCGTGCTGTAGGCGTTGACCTGCCAAACGGGTTCAAGCTTTAGGTTCGCATGTACGACCCCAACGCGGCTTACCGACGCTTTGTAACGTTCGCCGACATCGCCCTCGATCAGGTGTTTGAAATGCGTAAGAAGAGCATTTTCGAGGGCGGAATCAGCGGTGTTCCTGAATTTCTCTTTGAGGAACTGTTTTGTGAAAAGGCGTTCTTTAAAGCGTCTGATGACAGCCGGTAAAACCGCAAGGGGAAGTGCGCTGTTGCGTTTCAAGAACGCAAAGTCGTTCTGAGTGATGCCGAGGAATTCGATCCGCTTGTCAATTTCGATCGAGAATACCTGTGTTGTGCCTGCGTCGAGCATTTGCGTCCTCTAAAAGCTGTTGCGTTGTTGAACGGCGAGAGACGCACTTTACTTAGAGCAAATTCATAAATTTATAGGGGGAAGCCGATTTACTTTAGCTGCGCGAGGCGCGCCTTAGGAGTTCCGCAGCATCAGGGCGAGAAACAAGCGTTTCCTGCACTTCATAGTCCAAATGAGCAGGGCGAAGTTGGGCGCCACGGTTGCCGCTCATCTCGCGGCTTAGTTCTTCTGGCAGAACGCCGCGTGTGCGGGGATCAACGAAAAGCGTCTCGGTCGCGATGCCTTCGGCATAGATGATCTGATGTTCGTCAAACAGGAGCTGGAAGTAGTCCACAAAGCCCCCGTCCTTCTGAAACACGGTCTCTCCATTGATCAGATGCCGGACTTTGACCAGAACTTCAGAACGCCCGACACCAAGGTTGTCTTCTCGTTGATAGACAAAAATTCGGTGTTCTGGGCTTAACCAAAGGTCGTGCTCGTTGCTGAGAGCACCTTTGCGAATGACGACGGGTGCAAAGTCACCCACCGCGCGAATGGTATTGGTGCCAATCCAGCGGATCGCTCGCGGGCCTTCGTCACGAGTAAGGACGCGGTCCCCGACCTTGAGGTCTTCAACTTTGACCTGTTCGCCCGATGCCATAGTGATGTGAGTACCACGTGCAAAAGACATGCAGGCAACTTCAGCAAGGCGCGTGGTCGCTGTATGTCGGTCGATCCCCACAAGGCGATACCCCGTCTTTGGCTCCAGCAGGGTAAAGGGCATGAAATAGACCTCAACGACACCGCCATCCTCGACTTCTACGAGGATAACTGCCTCAAAAGTTGAACTATCGGGTGCCATAAAGGTAAGACA
This sequence comes from Marivivens sp., assembly GCA_038133925.1. Taxonomy (GTDB): domain Bacteria; phylum Pseudomonadota; class Alphaproteobacteria; order Rhodobacterales; family Rhodobacteraceae; genus Marivivens. The sequence goes on from JAYPUF010000016.1 coordinate 11,357, forward strand.
GCTATCAACGTAGACGGCGTTGGATGGCGTTCCGGTTTTGCTTGAGTTTGAGATCAAGAAGGACTTTTCATCAAGACCGGGGCGAACAGCGAGGTGCCTTTTGGTCGAAAACCCCCGCATTTCATAGATGTCGTCCATAACCAATTCATCCGCAAAACTGATTGCGTCGCCTTCGGCCACACCGTTTTCACAGATGAAATCTCCCGAGATATATACTGGAAGCGTCTGGACGTCGGGATGGTCTTCGCGGATGGACATTTAAAGGTCTATGGTCTGGACAATTCGATGCGGCACCCCACAATTGAGGTGAACGTATTGGTCAATGTCACTTTTAGGGGCTTCGGCCAAGCGAAAAGCTTGAGGAATAGGGAGAAATCCAGATGGATTTGGGAATCAAAGGGAAACGTGCGCTCGTCTGTGCATCCTCCAAGGGGCTTGGTCTGGGCTGCGCTCGGGCATTTGCCGAGGCTGGGGTCCACCTTGTCATGAACGCCCGCGGCTCTGAGGCACTCGAAGCAAGTGCACAAGCCATTCGCGACGAGTATGGCGTCGAGGTCGTCACAATCGCCACCGATGTCACCACGCCCGAAGGTCAGCAAGCTGTCATCGATGCGTCTTCGAACATAGACATTCTGGTTACGAATGCTGGTGGTCCGCCTCCGGGGCTGTGGACCGACTGGGAGCGCGACGATTTCATCAAGGCTCTTGATGCAAACATGCTCACGCCGATTGCTCTTATCAAAGCTCTGGTGCCGCAGATGATCGAGAAAGGCTGGGGCCGCGTGGTCAATATTACATCGGTTTCCGTCAAGTCTCCGATCCCAGCGCTTGGCCTTTCCAATTCGTCGCGCGCAGGCCTCACGGGTTATGTGGCAGGCGTCTCGCGTCAGGTCGCAGGGCAGGGCGTCACGATCAACAACCTTCAGCCCGGACTGCACGCCACTGATCGGATGGTGAACCTTGATGGGGCTGCCGCAAAGACCCAAGGAATTGCGGTCGAGGAGGTGCAAAAGCAACGCCTCTCCACAATTCCTGCGGGCCGATATGGCACGGCGGATGAGTTCGGGGCGGCTTGTGCATTCCTGTGCTCCCAACATGCAGGCTTCATCGTCGGTCAAAACATCCTTTTGGATGGAGGGGCAACGAACACAACCATGTAAGCCCGATAGGCTTGCCGTAGGCCGACCAGCCTGTTAGGACACTTTCAAAGAAACCCGATAGGTTTGGTCGGAAATACCTCGTGACGCAGATACCGCGCTTAGAAATCAAGAACATAGTCCGCAGTTTTGACGGCAATCCTGTCGTGGACAATGTATCTTTGTCGGTGATGCCAGGGCAGGTCACTTGCCTTCTCGGGCCATCTGGTTGCGGCAAGTCTACGACCCTACGCATCATCGCAGGCGTCGAAATGCAAGACAGCGGTGAAATCTACGTTGACGGAAAACTCGTCTGCGATACGCATTTTCGCATACCGCCAGAAGGGCGTTCTATTGGCTTAATGTTCCAAGACTTCGCTCTTTTTCCGCATCTGAGTGTTGCTGGGAACGTGGCGTTCGGTCTCAAAGGTGACAAAGCGGCCAATCGCGCGCGGGTCGAAGAGCTCTTGGCCAAGGTCAACATGAGTCGACACATCGACAGCTATCCGCACCAGCTTTCGGGTGGTGAACAACAGCGTGTCGCCCTTGCGCGCGCTCTCGCGCCGCGACCTCAGATCATGTTGATGGACGAGCCGTTCAGTGGTCTAGACGACCGACTTCGCGATGAAATCCGTGACCAGACACTTGAAGTTCTCAAGTCAGAAGGCGCTGCTGTTCTTCTTGTGACGCATGAGCCTTCTGAGGCGATGCGGATGGCGGATGAGATTGCATTGATGCGCGCAGGCAAGATCGTTCAACAAGGTGCGCCTTATAATATTTACAACTCGCCGGTTGATAAGAGCGCAGCAGCATTTTTTAGTGATATCAATGTCATATCAGGCAAAGTTCATGGATCACTTACAGACACGCCTTTTGGTCAATTTCTAACGCCAGGGCTTTCTGACGGGACGGAAGTTGACATTGTTATCCGTCCGCAGCATCTGCGTATCGATTTTGATCGCGCGGGCCGCGGACCTAATCCCACCCCGCAAGACGGAACGCCTGCACGCGGGATTGTAGAGCGGGCGCGCTTTATGGGGGCCGAGAGTTTAGTCGAGTTCCGTATGGACTATGACGGCTCAATTCTGCGCGCGGCCATTCCGTCTGTCTTTCTCCCCAAAGCAGGGACGCCGCTTTGGTTGATGATCCGGCGTGATCGATGTTTTGTTTTCTCTCGGCGCTAACGCGGACGGCGAAAGTCTTCGAGAGTTTTTCCCTCTTCCTCCACAAAAAGACCGGGCAGTACGCGCAATTCGCTGATGTCGCTCAGTGAGAATTCCGCAAAACCCCGCGTGGTTTCGCACCACCCTTGAACAAGCCAAAGCCGCCCCCAGTATTCAAGAGCAAGAGGTCTGAGCGTATGCGGAGCGCTGCCGGTCTTGAAAGCGAGCTTTTGCCGCGCGCGGATTGCGTGGCGGATAGTGGCGAGATGACCGAAGCCTTTGGGAAGTTCCGTCAGACGAGGCGCCGTATTTGCTTCAGGAAGAATAGCGTCGAGTTTTGCACCCAGATCTAAAGCCGCTTGCGAAAGTTCAACGTCATTGGATTGCGATACTGCCGCGAGACCAAGCTGAAGGGCTTCCATCTCGATTTCGGTCAGTTGCAGAGGAGGAAGGTCAATCGAAGGCGTGACCCTGTAACCTTTCCCGCGTTCTCCCTGCACGGCGACACCCAAGTTGGCCAACGTGTCCATGTCTCGGTACAGCGTTCGTAGAGAAACTCCCATCAATTCAGCGAGTTCGTCCCCCCGATGTTGTGCCTCGCCGCGTAAGTGAGCGGTTAGTTTTGCGAGCCGCTCTTTGCGCTTCATGTGGCATCCCTAACAATTCCAATACATCAACTGACAGTTTTTTGTCACTAAGTGAAGCAAATTATGCCCGAAATAGACCAAACCTCAGCCGAACCGGCTTTTACATCTCGGAAAGCGCCCGTAGTTTGGTCTCAACCGCAGTCTTGGCCCAAGGGCCCTCGAATGGAGAATTATGATGCTTAACAATATTGGCCTTCCTGGCCTTCTTCTGATCGCAGTTGTTGTCCTCGTCCTTTTCGGTCGCGGCAAAATCTCGTCGCTCATGGGCGAAGTTGGTAAGGGCATCACGTCCTTCAAGAAGGGCCTTGATGACGGTAAAGCAGAGATCGAGAACAACGCCGCAGACGCTGCGCGCGATGTGACCCCCGCTGACGAAAAAGACAAAGCCTAATCCTCGCGCCCCCTTTGCGGGGCCGAACTAATAGGAGCCGCACATGTTTGGCATGGGCTGGAGCGAAATGGTGCTGATCGGCATCGTCGCCTTGATCGTTGTTGGGCCAAAGGATCTTCCGAACCTGTTTCGGACCCTAGGCCAGTTTACGGGAAAGGCGCGCACGATGGCACGCGAATTTAGTCGCGCAATGGAATCCGCTGCGGACGAAGCGGGCGTAAAGGATATTTCCAAGACGCTCAAAGCCGCTGCGAATCCGCAAAAGTTCGGCGCGGACAAGATCAAAGAGGCCGCAACCTCTGCGCTCTCGCCCGAGCGTCAGGAAGCCAAGGACAAGATCGCTGCGGCGACCGCTAAGGCCGCAACCGAACGCAAGGAGCGTGAAGCTGCTGTCGTAGCGGAGACGCCGAAGGTGCAAGAGGGACCCAAGTTCGAGCCCGCGCCAAAACCTAAGTCCATGACCGAGCCTAAAGCAGAAGCAGCACCCAAGGCGAAAGCCCCAGCAAAGGCCAAGGCAGAAGCTAAGCCGAAAACAGCGGCCAAGCCGAAAGCTGCGCCTAAGAAAAAGCCCGCTCCCAAGACATCTGAGGCAAGCGAATGAGCAAGACCGACGAAATCGAAGACAGCTCTGCACCGCTCATCGAGCATCTCGCCGAGCTCCGTAATCGACTGATCAAATCGCTGGTGGCCTTCATCATTGGTATGGTGATCTGCTTTGCTTTTTGGAACCCTCTCTTCAATTTCTTGACTGAACCGCTCTGTTCGGCACTTGCCGTACGTGGGCAGGAGGATTGCGGGCTCGTCTTGATCGCGCTTCAAGAAGGTTTCTTCGTGGCGGTCTCGATTTCACTGCTGGGGGGGCTTGTGTTGTCCTTCCCGTTCATCAGCTATCAGATGTGGCGCTTTGTTGCTCCGGGCCTCTACAAGAGCGAAAAGAACGCGTTCCTGCCGTTTATCGTCGCGTCTCCTTTCATGTTCTTCCTTGGTGCCGCATTCGCCTATTACGCAATCACGCCGCTTGCTTTTGATTTCTTCTTAGGGTTCCAGCAGCCCGGATCGCTCCTAGCGGATGAGGAAAGCACGGGTGCAATTGCAGGGATCGCTTTCCAAGGCTCGGCGCAGGCTTACCTTTCGCTAACGATCAAGTTCATCGTAGCTTTTGGACTTTGCTTCCAGCTTCCCGTCTTGCTGACCCTGATGGGCAAAGCAGGTTTGGTCAGCTCGCGCGGTCTCAGGAATATGCGCAAATACGCGGTTGTGGGCATTCTGGTGCTCGCAGCGCTTGCAACTCCGCCCGATGTGGTGTCGCAAGTGATCCTATTCGTCGTGGTTTTTGGGCTCTATGAAATCTCGATCCATCTCGTCGCCCGTGTCGAGCGCGACCGTGAAGCCAAGCTTCGCGAAGAGGGGCTCTTGGATGATGACGAAAGCCTCTTTGACGAATTTGATGAAGAAGATGACGACGAGAAAGAAAATACGAAGTCATGACTAAGAAAGTTCTAAAACGCATTGCCGAAGCTCTTGAGCGGATGGCGCCTGCACCTCTTGAGGCCCCGGATTTCGGGGCCTCGGCCTTTGTTTGGCACACCGAGCCTGATCGGCTTGTTCCGGTGGAAAAAGTGAGCCGTGTGGATGTGTCGCTTCTCGTTGGGGTTGATCGTTCGCGTGATACGCTTCTTGCCAACACCGAGCAGTTCGCGCGCGGCATGCCAGCCAACAACGCGCTTCTTTGGGGGGCGCGAGGCATGGGAAAGTCGAGCCTTGTCAAAGCGATCCATGGAAAGGTCTCGGCAGAGATCCCAGCGCTGAAGATCGTGGAAATCCAGCGTGAGGACCTTGAAAGCATTGGCCGATGCTTGAACCTCTTGCGTGGCCGTGCCGAGCGTTTTTTGCTCTTTTGCGATGATCTCTCGTTCAGCCATGATGATGCGCACTACAAATCGCTCAAGGCGGTTCTCGATGGTGGTATCGAAGGACGACCAGACAATGTCGTTCTATATGCGACCTCGAACCGTCGCCACCTCATGCCCCGCGATATGATCGAAAACGAACGATCTAGCGCGATCAATCCTGCGGAAGCGGTGGAAGAGAAGGTCTCGCTCTCGGACCGCTTTGGACTTTGGCTGGGATTCCATCCTTGCGATCAGGACCAGTATCTTGAGATGATCCGAGTCTATTGCAAAGAGTATGGCGTCGAAATCGATGAGGAAACGCTCTGGGCCGAAGCCATCGAATGGCAAGCCACGCGTGGGAGCCGCTCTGGCCGCGTGGCGTGGCAATATTTCACCAACCTTGCGGGTCGGAGGGGTGTTTCGCTCAGCTAAATTGAAAAGGGGAGGCGCTAGCCTCCCCTTTATCTTTATGGCAGGTACCCCATGGGGTCCACCGAGTTAAGGCCTTGTCGCACTTCGAAGTGAAGGAACGAAGGGCTGCCGTCACGGACGCGGCCAATCGTCTGGCCCTTGGAAACCGAAGCATCCTTAGCAACCGTCAGGCCATCAAGGTTCGTGTAAACGGTCAACAAGTTGTTGGCGTGTCGGACGACCATAATCGGGACGCCGTTGGTGTCCTTGGTAATCGCAGCAACGGTGCCGTCAGCCGCTGCTTTGACAGCCGTTCCAGCGGCAGCGCCAATGTCGATGCCTTCGTTTTTGCCAGCGGCATAGGCGCGGATAATCGAACCTTGGACGGGGTAAGCCAGAGGCGCATTTGCGTTGCCGGTCGGCTTTGATGTGCTGAGGTTCGGCGTCGCAGGGGCCGTGGCTGTCGTCGTCGCGGCTGCCGCTGCGCTTGTCGATGCGGCAGCGACCTTTTCAGCGGGCAGCGGCTCTGCTGCGCTCGGTGGTGTCGGGGTGCTGCTTCCTGTGCCTGGTGTTTCGGTCGAAGGGGATGTCGTTGTTGCAGGTGGCCGCGCGTCGCCTCTTGGGATGAGCAGGAACTGCCCTTCGCGAACAGTGAGATCAGCGCCAAGACCGTTCCATTCGGCAATATTCTTAACCGGTACGCCATAGAGACGAGCGATTGAGTAAACGGTCTCGCCGCGCTGAACACGGTGGCGTAGCGGCTCGCTGCCCTGTTGAATGACAGGTGTTGTCGATTTGGTCGCCGTCGCCGTCGTCGTCGTCGCCGCGGGCGTTGCCGTAGACTGTGTTGAAGGCGCAGCTCGATCAATTGCAGAGCTGGCGAGTGTGGTCACGTCAACCTGAGGCGTTCCAAGCGGGGCCGAGGTGACTTGAGCGCCGCTGGCGAGCGTCGGTTCGGCAACACGGTTCGGAAGTGCCAAAATCTCATCGCTGCGAAGCTTCGTATCTGCGTCGATCCCGTTATATGTCGCAAGCTGGTTCGCATCGACACCGAGGCGCGAGGCAATCGTGCGCACGGTATCGGCACGCTGGGCGACAACAACCTGATAGGTCGGATATGAAATCACGCCGCGTGCATCTGGGCGGGGGCGCGCAGGTAGGTTTTGGGCAGCCTGCGTGGTATCGACTTTGCTGCCAGCTAGGTCGCGCAAATCCATATCGAAATTCTGGCTACATGCGGTCAGAGCCGTCAGGGCCGCGCCTGCCACCAAAATTCTCTTGAGAGTGCTACGTGTCTGCATCGCTCGTTTCCTCGTTCCTGCGACCATTTGCTGGCCGTCGCTCTTCCTAGTCGCCCATGCCTTCGATAAGCGGGACAAACCGCACTGGCCGAAGCTCTTCATAGTCGAAACCGTCATCTGTGCGGGTGACACGAATAAGGCTTTGAACCGTGTCGGACTGACCTACGGGTAAAACCATGATACCCCCGATCCGCAGCTGGGCCAAGAGCGGGCCTGGCGGGTCTTCTGCTGCGGCGGTCACGAGAATGCGATCAAAGGGGGCCTGCTCGGGTAAACCAAAGCTGCCGTCTGCAGAAATCGCTGTTATATTTACCAAATTGAGCTGATCAAAAAGAACGCGAGCATCAGCGACAAGGCGCTTGTAGCGGTCGATTGTGTAGACGCGGCGCGCCAGATGGCTCAGGATTGCCGCCTGATAGCCCGATCCTGTTCCCACCTCGAGCACCTTGTCTCGGGGCTGAACATTAAGCGCTTGGGTCATCAGTCCGACGACCGAAGGTTGGCTGATAGTTTGGCCTGCCGCAATTGGAAGAGGCATGTCCTCGTATGCGCGCTCGGCAAAGATGCCTCGAACGAAAAGCGCACGATCCGTCTTTTCCATCGCGGTCAACACGCGAGTATCTGTGACCCCCTTTGAGCGGAGGGCAAATAGGAACTGCATTTTGAGTTCAGCTGTATTCACTCGAATGTGGCTTTCAGTTCGTTTAGGACGTCATGCGCTGTGAGGTCGGCCCGCATTGGTGTGACCGAGATATATCCATCGAGGTTGGCTTGGGCGTCGGTGCCTTCCGCAGTGGAAATACGTTGGTTGCCACCACGGACCCAAAGGAAACGGCGACCCGAGGGCGACAAATGCGGCTCGACGGAGAAGGACGTGCCACGGCGGAATCCTTGGCTTGTAACCTTTGTTCCCAGAACGCCGTTTGATGACGTTGGTGGGAAATTCACGTTGTAGAAAACGCGGTAGTCGTCATCTTGCCATTTGCCGACAGAAAGGACTTTGCGAACGATCTTGGCGCCATGAACACCGGCAGCTTCAAAGCTGTCTTCTAGGTCGGCGTTATCGGGGCCAAAGTACTGCGACATTGCGATTGCAGGCACACCTTGAAGTGCCGCTTCGATCACCGCGCCAATCGTTCCAGAGTAAAGAACATTCTCAGCCGCGTTGTTGCCGCGGTTCACCCCTGACAAAACAAGATCAGGCGGATAATTTTTCATAACATCGTGGATGGCAGCGAGAACACAATCTGCAGGGGAGCCTTCGGCGGCAAAACGGCGGGGACCAAGTTCGGCGATCATTGTGGGGTGGGTATAGCTAATCGTATGCGCAACACCTGACTGCTCAAACGCAGGCGCAACGGTCCAAACCTCACCCTCAGGGCCGGCAATCTCGTGCGCAATCTTTTCAATCACTTTGAGGCCAGGGGCGTTGATACCGTCGTCGTTGGTGATGAGAATGCGCATATTGCCCCCTTTTTGTCTTTCCTACGCAACCGAAGTCAGCGCGGCAAGCATCAGCGGCCAAAGGCGCGGCATTTTCAGTAAAACGTGACGATGGAGACTCGGTTTGCCTCGATTAGCCGAGGATTTCGGGCAAAAGGCGTGCCGCCTCGTCGTGGATTGACGAAAGCTTGGAACGGTCTTCACCGGGAAAGAAACGGCCTCGCGTCGAGGTCGGCATAGGAGCGGGCGTTAGAATGCGAACCGAGGGACCGGTTTTTTCGGTTTCTGACTGCCAGCTTTTTGCCATCGCAATCTGTGCACCTTTGGTCGAACCATAGGCACCAAAGAACTTTTCGCCAGCGCGCGGATCATCAAAGAACACGGCTTTGCCATCTGTGCCCAAAAGCGGCTCGACATAGGAAATAAGACGTGCCGTGGCACCAATGTTGGTGTCAATCGACTTAGTCAGATCCTTGGGCGGCATATGGCCCGCAGGAGAAAGTGGGGCGGCAAAGACGGCCGTGTGCAACCAAAGATCAATCTTTCCCCAACGATCAAAGATGGAGCGGCAGAGCTGCTGCATTGCGGCTTCGACCGTGATGTCCATCGGGGCAAGCGTGGCATCTCCACCCTTAGCCTTGATCCGATCGTCCAGCTCTTCCAAAGCGCCGGTCGTCTTGCCGACAGCAACAATATGATGCGTGGACGCCAACGTCTCTGCCAAAGCAGCGCCAAGGCCGCGAGAAGCACCAGTGATAAGAGCGACGGGTTTTTGATCTGTGTTCGACATGAGCTTCATTTGTCATTTGCGCCAGATTTGCGCAAGATGGATCGTCGGGATGCGACGAGATTACGCCATCTCAATGCGTTTGGCGACCAGACGAGCCAGAAGATCATCCGATATTGGATTGTTTTCGGTGAACTGAAGCGTGCCCTTATTGAATTTGTAGCCCAAGTCGGTGAGCTCATCGTGGAAATGGGGGAGAAGGCTTCCCGAATGCGGAAAAAGCGAACAGTGGTTCTTGTAAGCTGCATAACCCATTAGAACTTTACCGTTTACGCGAAAGCCGGGGATGGCATAGGACATCACCTCTTCCGAGTTGGGAAGGAGGGCTGCGATCCGCGCTCGTATGTCGTCAAGCGCGACACGTTGCCAACCTGTAATCGAATTGAGATAGGCGTTATGGGGTGCAGCATGGGTCATGGATTTCCTCCGTTCAGCCTAGGATGCGTCCAAGTGCAAAGTTGCACAAGCGTCAAAACGAGAAGACCCCGCACGAGGGCGGGGTCCTTTTAACACATTTGCGCTTTTTATTCGGCGGCTTTGAGCTGGAAGCCCTTTTCGATCATGTCGGTCGGAGCCACCGGATATTCGCCCGAGAAACAAGCGTCGCAATACTTTGGTGCCTTGGGGTCACGTCCCCCAGCTTCACCGACTGCCCGATAGAGACCATCGAGAGAGATGAACTTGAGACTGTCTACGCCAAGGTGATCGCGCATTTCGTCCTCGGTCATCGTGGCGGCCAGCAACTTTTCACGCTGGGGCGTATCCACACCGTAGAAGCACGGCCAAGCAGTGGGCGGGGAGGCGATGCGGAAGTGCACTTCTGCTGCGCCCGCGTCTAAAAGCATATCCTTGATCTTGCGGCTGGTGGTACCACGTACAACCGAGTCGTCCACAAGGATGATCCGCTTGTTACGGATCAGGGCGCGGTTCACGTTAAGCTTGAGACGCACACCCATGTTACGGATCTGCTCTGATGGCTCAATGAAGGTTCGGCCCATGTATTGGTTACGGATGATGCCCATCGCATAAGGAATGCCCGACTGAAGGCTAAAGCCGATTGCAGCTGGAGTACCCGAGTCTGGTACGGGGCAAACAAGGTCAGCCTCAACGGGGCTTTCTTTTGCCAGTTCGCGGCCGATGTTCTCACGGGTCTCATAGACAGAGCGACCGCCGAGGATCGAGTCAGGGCGCGAGAAGTAGACGTGCTCAAAAATGCAGAAACGCGACTGGCGGCGGCGGAAGGGGAAGTGGCTTTGAACGCCATGCTTGGCGCTGATGACAACCATTTCACCCGGTTCGACTTCGCGGATGAACTCGGCCCCGACGATGTCGAGCGCGCAGGTTTCCGAGGCGAGTAGATAGCCATCGGCAAACTTACCAAGGACAAGCGGACGCACGCCAAGAGGGTCACGCACACCGATCAGTTTGGTGCGAGTCATTGCAACGACCGAAAACGCCCCTTCAACTTTGCGGAGCGCTTCTTCCATGCGGTCGGGAATGGTGCGTCCCATGGAGCGCGCCATCAGGTGGATGATGCATTCCGAGTCCGACGAGGACTGGAAAATCGAACCGCGCTCGATCAGCTCGCGGCGGAGCGCTTCGGCGTTGGTGATGTTTCCATTATGTGCAATCGCTGCACCGCCCATGGCAAATTCACCAAAGAACGGTTGAACGTCACGAATGGCGGTCTGGCCTTTGTTCCCAGCGGTCGAGTAACGGACGTGGCCGATACCGATATTGCCGGGAAGCGTTTGCATCACTTCTTGCGAGGTGAAGTTATCACGAACATAGCCCATTCGGCGTGCCGAGTTGAAGCCATGGTCAGGGTCGTGAACCACGATCCCACCGGCTTCTTGACCGCGGTGCTGTAGGGCGTGGAGACCAAGAGCGACAAAGTTGGCAGCATCTGCTACGCCAACCGCGCCAAAGATCCCGCACTCCTCCTTGAGTTTGTCATCGTCAAAGGGATGGGCGAGGGGCATCGTTTTGGACACGACTGAGGCTCCGAATCCGACTAGTTGGGGTCGCGCTCCTGATAGTCTGTCAAAAGCGCGGTGTCACGAAACTATCATGATTATTTTGGCGATTAAGCCAAAAGAACGCATCACAATGGTGTTTCTTGCGATTACGAGGCGCTACACTGACCAACCAGCTGCTCGTATTGGGTTGTGATCCAGCCCAAAGCTTGCTCGGGGTCTTGGTCTTCGACCGATCCTGTAAGCTTGCTGAACACCTTGGCCGAACGGCTATCGTCGATCATCGGCATCCCTTGAGCGGACAGAACCGTACTGTAGACAAAATAGGCAACAGCAACGAGCAGGATACCGCGCACCACGCCGAACATGAAGCCAAGGCCCTGATCGAGCCCGCCGAGCACAGAGCGCTGTACGACCGATGAAAAGAGTGGCGTAAAGATTGAGAATACGATCAATGCCACACCAAAGACCGCAGCAAAGGATGCAATGACCGAAAGTTCGCAGCTATCACCGATGAAATCACCAACCATCGGGATTTGTTTGATGAGGGGTGTGGCTTTGTCCGCGAAAAGGAAGGCGAGGATCGTTGCGCCAATCCACCCCGCAATCGCAAGCGCCTCACGGACGAGGCCGCGCGAATAAGCGAGCAGCGCCGAAACTACGATAACGATCGCGACAATGCCGTCGACGATTGTGAAACCTTCCATCTTCTTCCCCCGCTTGCGCGGGAGATCACCGCGCGCCGAATATTTCTTCTACAAACTGAGCGACATCGGTCATCTGTCGCAAAGTTTCACCCGACACTGCGCTTCGTTTCGGAAGCACCGGAAGGATAGCAGAGGAGAAACCAAGTTTTTGCGCTTCTTTCAACCGATTTTCCATCTGAGAGACCGGCCGGATACCTCCTGAAAGTGAAATTTCTCCAAAAATGGCACAATCAGAGGGTAGCGTTGCGTCCTCTCGGGCGGAAATCAGCGCAGCTGCAACAGCAAGGTCGGCCGCAGGTTCAGTAATCCGAAGGCCTCCTGCAACATTGAGATAGACATCAAGCCCCGCAAAAGCGATCCCGCAACGCGATTCCAAAACCGCGAGGATCATCGCAAGACGCCCGCCATCCCAGCCCACAACAGAGCGTCTGGGGGTTCCTCCTGGCGCAGGGGAAACGAGCGCCTGAATTTCGCAAAGAACAGGGCGCGTCCCTTCGACCCCTGCAAAGACAACGGACCCTGGGGCGGGCTTGCCACGTTCAGACAGGAAAAGCGCCGAAGGACTTTTGACTTCGGCTAATCCTTTTCCTGTCATTTCGAAAACGCCGATCTCGTCAGCGGGTCCAAATCGGTTCTTTACGGCGCGAAGAATGCGGAATTGATGGCCGCGTTCCCCTTCGAAATAGAGCACGGTGTCGACCATATGTTCGACCACACGCGGCCCTGCAAGGTTGCCCTCTTTGGTCACGTGGCTCACCATGATCACTGCAATGTCGCGCTTTTTGGCAAAGGTGGTCAGCTCATGAGCGCAGGCGCGGACCTGCGACACCGATCCAGGTGCGCTTTCCACATTGTCGGCCCAGATCGTTTGGATTGAGTCGATGATCACCAGTTCGGGCTGCTCTGCGTCGAGCGTCGTCAAAATATCGCGCAAGTTGGTTTCCGAGGCGAGTTTGACTGGGCTTTGCTCAAGTCCCAAGCGACGTGCACGCATCTGTACCTGTGAAGCGCTTTCCTCGCCCGAGATATAAATCACCTTCAAACCATTGCGGGCAAATCGAGCAGCCGCTTGCAACAGAAGTGTCGATTTGCCGATACCCGGATCACCACCAACGAGCAGCGCCGAGGCTTTGACCAGTCCGCCTCCTAGAACGCGATCCAGTTCTGCAACCCCTGCTTCGGTACGTGGCGGCTCAGGTTCGTGGCTGGCCAAATCAGTCAGAGCCAGCAAGTGGCCCTTTTTGCCGCCCAATGTTTTGGACGCAGGACCGGTGGAAATAGGTTTGTCTTCGGAAATGGTGTTCCACGCGCCGCAACCATCACAGCGGCCCGACCATTTGGAGAAAACTGCACCGCAGTCAGAACAGGAGAAGCTCAAATCTTTTGCCATGTTCTTCTTTTGTCCCATTTCTCTGAGTTGGGCAACAGGTTTCTAGCGTTTACTTTTTCCTGAAAGAGCCGAAATGGCGAGTGAGACGAGGATACAGGCCGTGAAAAGATAAAGCCCCCAAGCGACCTCGACAGTGGCGATCCCAATCCCTTTAACCAAGACAACATAGAGCGCGATGAGAAAGACATCGGCCATTGCGAGCTTGCCCATGACATTGAGCAATGGGAGCAGTTTGCGGTGCATCAGGTTGTGGTGGATGAGCGCAAGTCCGATGGTCTTGAGATATGGCGCAAAAAGCGCAAAGCCGGTGACGATCAGAGCTAGCGCAACATCAGTGTCCCAAAGGCTTTGAAGCCCCGAAATGACGCTAATCTCTGAGAGCCCAAAGAGCGGGAGTAGTCCCGCACGCAAGAGCGGCGCAAACCAAGCAATCGGGAAAAGCACCAAAAGAGAAAGGTTCGCCCATTTGATCAGAGTCTTCATATTCGCCCTCAAAGTCTTGCTAACATCTGAGGGCAGGGTGCTCTGATTACAAGGTTATTCTGCTGCGGGCTTTTGTGCGAGCTGAACAACGTTGGAACGGTCTTCACGCTCAAAGTCATACCCAAGATCAGGCAGGATCAGTTGCAAGCGTTTATCCAAGCGCGCGAGCTGACGCTGAAGAACATCTTCTTCTGCTTCGATCTGACGTTTCCACTTGCGCACCTCGTCGCAGATATGAAGAGCGTCCACGATCCGTTCTTGCTGATCTTCGATCTCTCGCTGACGTTCGCTTAGGAACTTCTTTGCACGGGTCACTTTTTCGTCCGAATATAATGAAGAGATATCGCGGGATTTTTCGCTCATTTGGGCCGCAAGTGTGAGCACGTCGCTCTCTAGGCGCGAAAGATCGGGGTGATCACGCAGGTAGGATAGCCGCTCGCGGACTGCGTCAAACTCGGAACTGAGAGAAAAGACCCCTTGTCTGTCGGCATTGTGGCTCAGTTGATAAGCTCGGGCGACGTCTTCCATATTAAGATGAAAATCGCGGTGGCTCTTTTCGAGTTGCAGCACGCGCACATTGCTTGGGAGGTAGGCAAGGATAGAGATGCCAAGCAATGTGACTGCAATCTGGATATACATTCCGCCCTGAGGCACTTGGATATCACCAAAAGTGAGGGCCAGTGTTAGCCATGGTGTCAGGTCAAGCGCGCTCAAGATTGTATAAAACAAAAGCACAAGCGCAGCAGTTGCCAGCAGAATGAATGAGACAATGTGACAAAGACGAGCAAAAGCCCGTAGCGCTCCGGTCGTGACCATTATGTGCCCCCCAGCACGATTTGATTGTGCTGATAATAGGTTGCGAACCAAGGGGTTGAAACACTTTTTAAGAAAATTGCCGCATATATTCGGATATGGAAACAGTCGCGAATTTGTTCCGAAACTGTTTCCGTAATAATCAGTTCGCGATGTATTGGCGTGCGTAGCGCGCTCCGAGCGAGGTCAGAAACTCATATCCGATGGTCCCTGCAATATCTGCCAGATCGTCAACGCTCTGCATCTCTCCCATCAAGGTGAGATACTCGGGCGTGGTTTCAAGGTCGGTGACATCAATCGTCAAGAGGTCCATCGATACACGGCCAACAAGCTGAACCGGAACGCCGTCCGCAAAGAGTTTTACCTTGTTGGAGAGCGAACGCAAAAGTCCGTCTGCATAGCCTGAAGAAACAGTTGCGATACGCGTCGGGCGCTTGGCTTGCCAAGTGTTGGAGTAGCCGACGACTTCGCCTTCTTCGAGTTCGCGAACCTGAACGACAGGTAGATCCAGTTGAACGACCGACAGTGCGTCTTCGAACGGACGGCCGCCATATATGCCGATGCCAGGTCGGGTCAGGTCAAAGTGATAGTCCGGCCCAAGTAGAATGCCTCCCGTAGCTGAGAGCGAGCGCGGCACATTGATGCCGTCTGTCATGCGCTTGAACTGGTCAAGCTGATAGGCATTCATTGGGTGCTCGGGTTCATCCGCACACGCAAGATGGCTCATAACAAGGGCGGGGCCTTGTTCCAGAGCAAGCGATGAGACGGCCGACCATTCGGACCATTCCATACCAAGACGGTTCATGCCCGTATCAAGCTGAATTCCAAAGGGGTGACCCGGAAGCGCCTCGAAATGGCGGGTCATTTGATCCAAGCTATTGAGCATGGGCGTGAGCCGCAGGTCCGCGATCATGTCCGTGTCGCCAGACATATGGCCAGAGAAGATAAAAACCTGTGCATCCGATCCAATAGCCGAGCGCACTTTGCCACCTTCTTCTGTCGCAGCCACAAAGAACTTGCGGGCGCCAGCGCGATAAAGGGCGCGGGCGACATAGTCAGAACCGAGGCCATAGCCATCGGCCTTCACGACCGCGCCTGTTTCCACGGAAGTTTTTGCGTCGAGCGCTTTCCAGTTTGCGACAAGCGCGTCGAGATCAATGCGAAGTTTACCTGTGCTCATTGGAGCCTTTTATATCTAAGTGTTGGATATGGGATCGAACAAAGACGACGATGCTAGTGATAGTTGTCTTCTGCGTTCTGCTGCCACGCTTTGACGAGGTTGCCGAATTTGGTGAAGCGACCTTCGAACGAAAGCTCGACAGTGCCAATCGGGCCGTGACGTTGCTTGCCGATAATAACCTCGGCCTTGGCATGGAGACGGTCCATCTCTTCTTGCCATTGCGCCATTTTTTCAAGCTCGTGGTCACCAGGCTTTTCGCGTTCTTTATAATATTCTTCACGGAACACGAACATAACGACGTCGGCGTCCTGCTCGATCGAACCTGATTCACGAAGGTCGGAAAGCTGGGGGCGCTTATCGTCACGGCTTTCCACCTGACGCGAAAGCTGGGAAAGAGCGATTACAGGAATGTGGAGCTCTTTGGCGATTGCCTTGAGGCCCATGGAAATCTCGGCGATTTCGTTGACGCGGCTCTCAGTCTTACCTGTCCCGCGCACGAGCTGAAGGTAGTCCACAAAAAGCGCATCAAGACCATGCGTTCGCTTGAGACGGCGCGCACGCGCGGCAAGCTGGCTGATCGGGATCGCTGGGGTATCGTCGATAAAGAGCGGGCAGCTTTCAAGCGACTTTGCAGCATCTACAAAACGGCGGAACTCGGCTTCTGTCATGTCGCCGCGGCGGATCTGCTCCGAAGGTACTTCGGAGGCTTCCGAAAGGATACGCGCGGCAAGCTGCTCTGCGCTCATTTCGAGGCTGTAGAAGCCGACAACGCCGCCCTCAACGGCTCCCTCAGTCCCGTCGGGAAGGCGGCCCTTCTTATAGGCCTTGGCAATATTAAACGCGATATTGGTTGCAAGCGAGGTTTTACCCATAGACGGGCGACCTGCGAGGATCAAAAGGTCCGACTTGTGCAAACCGCCAAGTTTTTTGTCCATATCGATCAGGCCAGTGGACACACCCGAAAGACCACCCTCGCGCTGATAGGCTGCGTTAGCAACGTTGACGGCGTCGGTTACAGCCTTGAGAAAGCTGACAAAGCCGCTTTCCGAGGTGCCTTGTTCTGCAAGTTTGTAGAGCGCTTGTTCGGCTTGGACGATCTGTTCTTTGGGTTCGCTGTCTACGTCGACTTTGGCTGCTTTTGCGGCGATGTCTCGACCCACTTGGATCAGCTCGCGGCGCACGGCGAGGTCATAGATCATCTGCGCATAGTCTCGTGCGGCAAAGGCCGAGATCGCAGCGCCAGCAAGGCGCGCAAGATAGCCCGCGCCGCCAAGTTCTTGGAGGCCGGCGTCATCTTCCATAAAGGTCTTAAGTGTCACAGGCGACGCAAGCGCATTTTGCGAAATGCGGCTGTGGCAAACATTAAAGATCCGTTGATGAACTGGATCATAGAAGTGTTGGGCCGAAACGATCGAGTTTACGCGGTCGAAGATGTCGTTGTTGGTGAGGATCGCACCCAGTAGCTGTTGTTCAGCTTCAATCGAGTGAGGAAGCAAATCAACGCTTTCGCCCGTGACTTCGGGTGTCTTGGCATCAAAACTTCTAATTTCGTTCACTGGAACCACTCCGACTCTTTTCGGTCTCTGTTGTAACCCAAGGCGGGGGCTGGCTTCAAATTGTATAAGCTGTGGATAAGTCAAAGGCCCCGAAGGCTGCTCGCCTTGCAGGGCCTTTTCGATTTTCGATTTGCCCCGATTAGGCGTGTTTCGCTGACCAGCCCGCCGGATCGTTGAGGTAGTCCTCAACCGCAGAAAGGGTCTCTGCGTCGAATGCGCCGCGTTCTTTGGCGACGGCGAGAACGTCCCACCATGTGCAGAGGGACAAAAGCTGAACTCCATGGTTCGCAAGTGTCTCTTCTACGCCCTCAAAGATTCCATAATAGAAGATCACAGCCGTTGCCGAGCAGGTTGCGCCCGTTTCGCGGATCGCATCCACGAAAGAAAGCTTGGAGCCACCATCTGTGGTTAGGTCTTCGACAAGAAGCACGCGCTGACCTTCGGTCATTACGCCTTCGATACGAGCATTGCGACCGTACCCTTTTGGTTTTTTACGCACATAGGTCATCGGAAGAGCAAGGCGCTCGGCAATCAGAGCAGAGAAGGGAATGCCAGCGGTTTCGCCGCCTGCTACGTTGTCAAACGCTTCAAACCCAGCTTCGCGCATGATGGTGACGGCAAGGAAATCCATCAGGGTCGAGCGGATGCGCGGGAATGAAATCAGCTTGCGGCAATCAATATAGGTCGGAGCTTTTTTGCCGCTCGCGTGGGTAAAGGGCTCACGCGAGTTGAAGTGAACAGCACCGATCTCAAGGAGCATACCTGCTGAAAGGCGGGCAATCTCTTCTTTGGATGGGAAGGAGGAGGGGATCATTGAGACTTCCTTTGTTCAGATTCGGATCAGGCTTCGACACGCCAGTGCAGCGGGAAACCGGGATCAAAGACGGTGAGAGGGCCAACACCCGTTTCGACCGTGGTTGGGTATTCAACGGGTTCACCTTTGACGAGTGTAATCGTGTCCTCGTTGGCAGGGAGCCCGTAATAACGCGGCCCGTTAAGCGAGGCGAAGGATTCAAGCTGTTTAAGGGCGCCAGCGGCCTCGAAGACTTCGGCCAAGCAGGACATAGTGTTGATCGAAGTGTAAATACCTGCGCAGCCACAGGCTTGGAGCTTTGCCGGATCGGTGTGCGGCGCCGAGTCGGTCCCGAGGAAAAAGCGTTTGTCGCCCGAAACCGCCGCTTGAACGAGAGCAATACGGTGCTTTTCGCGCTTGGCCACAGGCAGGCAGTAGAAATGCGGCTTGATACCGCCCGCAAGGATATGGTTGCGGTTGATGATCAGGTGATGCGTGGTGATCGTCGCGGCAAGGTTCTTTGAGCTATCGCGCACATAATCCACTGCATCGGCGGTGGTGACATGCTCCATCACGACCTTGAGGTCGGGCACTTTTTTGCGGATTGGCTTGAGAACGCGGTCGATAAAGACGGCTTCGCGGTCGAAGATGTCGATGTCGCTGTCGGTTGCTTCGCCATGCACACAGAGCGGCATGCCGATCTCTGCCATCTTCTCCAGAACGGGGCGCACCTTGTCAAAGTCACGCACACCCGAGGCCGAGTTGGTCGTCGCACCCGCAGGGTAGAGCTTTACAGCCGTTGCAATCCCATCCGCATGCGCCTGTGCCACGTCCGCAGGATCGGTGTTCTCGGTCAGGTAAAGCGTCATGAGCGGTTTGAACGTTTTGCCTTCGGGCAGCGCCTTGAGAATGCGGTCGCGATATGCGGCAGCCTGTTCAGCGGTTACCACGGGTGGGACGAGGTTTGGCATGATGATAGCGCGGCCAAAATGCTCTGCCGAATGGGGCAGGACGGCTTCAAGCATCGCGCCATCGCGCAGGTGCAAGTGCCAGTCATCAGGGCGACGGATCGTGAGGCGGGTATTAGGCTGTGCGGTCATGGGGTTCGCTTACACAAATTTGTGACGCTGCACCATAGCCTAAGCTATGCGCCACTCCAAGCGCGAGCCATGCATTTGCTGCAACGCGGAATTTCGGCATTGTCAGTTTTGCTGCGGTGCGGCGTGTTGTAGAAAGAATGCAACAACCGAACACACACGAAACGGAATTCTAAAATGGCTTTCATCTCCTCCTCGATCGTCCCCGCTGCCGCTCCTTCCTTTGCTGATCGCGTTTCTGCATTCTTTGATCGCATCGTTGCTTTCGGCGAAGCTCACTACCAGTCGAGCCCTCGTGCTCAGCGTATCGCAAAGCTCGAAGCGCTTTCGGATGCTGAACTTGCAAAGCAGGGCATCGCTCGCGAAATGATCGCATACCACGTTTATCGCGACCTCGTCGCATACTAAGTCAGATTGCATTCCTGACAAGAAAGGCGGCCTTTGGGCCGCCTTTTTCATTCTTGCTCTTCGAGCTCCTTAATCTGGGCAAGTCGCCTATTGAAATAGCGGTGTGGCCGTTCTTCCATCATGCGTGTGCAGAGCGATTTACTAAGGCGATGTTTGCCTTTGCCGAAAGCCATTTGATCCAACGAGCGCAAATAGGGAAAGCTCTCGCGACGCTTGCGGTAGAGTTTGTAAAAGGTCTTTGCATCAAGCCCACCGTCCATCGCGAGAACGATGAGCTTGTTGAGAATACCAATCCCGTCGAAGAGTGCGTCGATCATGGTGCCTGAGCCGCGTGCCCAAAGGCTTGTTACGTTCTTACGATTATAAAGAGCGCCGTGCATGGCGTCCTCTTTTACCCGTGGGTCAAGGATTACTGTAGCATGTGCAGCCGCGTCGAGCATGTCGGGCGCAAACCCGAAGCGCTTGGTCCAGTTGAGCTTTCGCGCATGAGGATAGCGTTCATCCCACGATGCAAGATTCGGCGATAGGGTCGCAAAGGGGCGGAGGGCGAGAACTTCTGCGCCGGGTGCACAAACGGAATAGGCGCTCGCAGCATAGCCGGCCTCATGTACACCAAAGAAAAGAACGCGGTCGAAATCTTCAAAGAAGCCGTCGTCGATCAGACGGTCAAAGTAGCGGTGGATTTCTGGGGAGCGGAAAAAGCTGTGACCTCGCGAAATGATCGCCAGATGTGACCATCCGAGCCGCTTCACGAAATGAAATCCGCGAGGCTCGTCATTCTCGGAACTTGCTGTGATTTCAGGATAGCTTTCGAAAGTAAACAGCAACCGAGGCCCTGCATCTGTCAGAATCGCGATATGGTCAGAGCCGAGCTCTTCGAAATGGCCATGCTCTTCGCTCAAGAGATCGAGGGCGTCAAACCACTCTTCTTGATCGAGATCAGACAGATTTGGGGAAAACTCACTCATAAATTTACTCATAGTCTTTACAGGTCAACAGGGTCCCAAATGCCAACGAACTTGGGCGAAATTGTGCAGATTGAGCGAAGATTTCACGATGTGGCGTGCTATTTCGATGCTGGTATACTGCCAAGGAATAGGTTTTCGCAAACATCTTCAACTCATAGGTGAAAAGTCGGTAGAAATTCGATTCTAGACCTTTGTCTAAGACCAAGGGACCACTTGACCCGAGCACGGCGTGATGCAGCATCCTATACAAACGGAGGAGAGACATGAATTTTCAAAGCATCGACGAAGTGCAAACCGCACTGGCGGGTGAAAACTATGTTTGCGGAAGATCGCTTGCCACGGTCATGTTCCTCTCGCTCAAGCTTGGGCGGCCACTCTTTCTTGAAGGCGAGGCAGGAACAGGCAAAACGGAGATCGCCAAGTCGATAGCCGCAGCGCTTGGGCGCGATTTGATCCGACTTCAATGCTACGAGGGGTTGGACGCGGCATCTGCTGTTTATGAATGGAACTTTGCCGAGCAAATGATTGCCATTCGCACGGCCGAAGCGACGGGCGGTGCAGACCGCAATGAACTTAAGGCCGAGCTCTTCACCTCTGACTTTCTGATCGAGCGGCCCTTGCTTCAGGCGATGCGCCCCAATTTAAAAGGTGCACCTGTTCTGCTTATCGACGAAATCGATCGCACGGACGAACCTTTTGAAGCGTTCCTGCTAGAAGCACTCTCGGATTTCCAAGTTACCATTCCTGAACTCGGAACGATCAAAGCACCCGAACCGCCCATTGTGATCCTTACCTCGAACCGCACGCGAGAAGTGCACGACGCGCTCAAGCGTCGCTGCCTATATCATTGGGTTGACTATCCGACCTTTGATCGCGAGCTGGAAATCCTCAACGCCAAGGCGCCCGAGGCGCAAGAAACGCTTAGCCGTGAAGTTGTCGCCTTTGTCCAAAAGCTCCGCACCGAAGATCTTTTCAAGAAACCTGGCGTTGCCGAAACGATCGATTGGGCAAAATGTCTCTTGGCGCTTGATGTCATAGACCTCTCACCCGAAGTCATCGCAGACACGCTCGGCGCAATTTTGAAATATCAAGATGACATCGCCCGTATCGAGGGGAGCGAGGCGCAACGTATTCTGAAAGAAGCCCGCGCCGAGCTTGCACCTGTATGATCGATCGCAAGGCTTTGAGGGGTAGGGGGCGAAATGGCTGAATATATCCCCTTAAGCATTCCCGAGGACGGCAAGCTTGCGCATAACATAACGCATTTTGCGCGCGCGCTTAGAAAGGCGGGACTTCCCGTCGGACCGGGGCGGGTGATCGACGCCATTCGGGCGGTAGAAGCCGCGGGTTTTACCGAAAAGAATGATTTTTACTGGACGCTTGAAGCTTGCTTTGTCTCGCGTCCCGAGCACCGCGTTATTTTCGGACAGGTGTTCCGGCTGTATTGGCGCGATCCGCGGTATCTCGAACACATGATGTCAATGATGCTGCCTTCGGTGCGCGGGGTCCAAGAGGAGCGCAAAGCCAAAGCAGGCGAGAAGCGGGCAGCAGAAGCTTTGCTTGATGATCAAAACGTCCCGCTACCAAAGAAAGAAGACGAGGACGAGGAAAACGAAGAGGCCTTGATCGATATCGACGCCTCCAAGACGATCTCGACCGAGGAAAAACTCCGCACTTTGGACTTTGAACAGATGTCCACCGCGGAAATGGCCGAGGCAAAGCGCATTCTTGCGCGTATGTCCTTGCCCGTAAGGCCGATCAAGTCGAGGCGCACCATCGCAGGTCGGGGCGATCTTGCCGATTGGCGCGCCACCATGCGCAAAGCCCTCCGTCAAGGCGGTGAAATCACAGCCTTTGAGACTAAGAAGCGGCGCGAGCGGTATCCAAACCTTGTCGTAATTTGCGACATCTCGGGATCTATGAGCCAATATTCGCGCGCAGTGCTCCATTTCCTTCATGCTGTTTCGAATGCCAAGGGGCAGGGTTGGGCCAAGGTTCATGCCTTTACCTTCGGTACACGCCTTACAAATATCACGCGCCATTTGCGTCAGCGTGATGTTGATGCCGCGTTGGCGGCAGCTGGCGCGGAAGCTCAGGACTGGGAGGGCGGTACGCGGATTGGCGAATGTATCGACCGCTTTAACCGTGACTGGTCGCGCCGCGTTC
>JAYPUF010000017.1:0-33412 GCA_038133925.1 Marivivens sp.
GAGCCGTCGATATGAACGAAACGAAAATCGCAGCCAAAGGCGTACAGGTCTATTATGGCGCCACGCACGCTATCAAGGACGTATCGATTGAGGTTCCCGCGCAGACGGTTACCGCGTTTATCGGGCCTTCGGGCTGTGGAAAATCCACGTTCTTGCGCTGCCTCAACCGCATGAACGATACGATTGATATTTGCCGTGTCGAAGGTGATATCCGCCTTGATGGTGAGGACATCTATGACAAGCGTGTGGACCCCGTGCAGCTTCGCGCAAAGGTCGGAATGGTATTCCAAAAGCCGAACCCGTTCCCCAAGTCGATATATGACAACGTTGCTTATGGTCCGCGCATCCACGGCCTTGCAAAGACCAAGTCGGACCTAGATGAAATCGTCGAAAAGGCACTTCGCCGTGGCGCAATCTGGGAAGAAGTCAAAGACAGACTTCATGCGCCTGGGACGGGTCTTTCTGGTGGTCAGCAGCAGCGTCTTTGCATTGCACGCGCCGTTGCAACCGAACCCGAAGTCCTCTTGATGGACGAGCCTTGCTCTGCTCTTGACCCGATCGCGACCGCACAGGTTGAAGAGCTGATTGACGAACTGCGCGCGCAGTATTCGGTTGTTATCGTCACGCACTCGATGCAGCAGGCCGCGCGCGTTAGCCAAAAGACCGCATTCTTCCATCTCGGCAATCTCGTCGAATTTGGCGAAACGGGCCAAATTTTCACAAATCCCCGCGATCCTCGCACCGAGAGCTACATCTCGGGCCGTATCGGTTAAGGTTAAGGAGCCAACATGATAGACCAACACATCGCTTCAGCCTACGACCGCGACCTAGAAGCCATTCAAGCGCTCCTCATCAAAATGGGCGGCCTTGTAGAAGAGGCGATCCTTTTGGGCGCGCAGTCGCTTGAAACGCGCGACACAGAGCTTGCTGATAAAGTGCGGGCAGGGGACAAAGTCATCGACGCGCTCGAACTTCAGATCAATGAAGAAGCTGCGCGCACGATTGCACTCCGCGCGCCTGTTTCGAAAGATTTGCGTACCATCCTCACGGTTCTTCGCGTGAGCGCCAGCCTCGAACGCATTGGCGACTATGCAAAAAACATGGCAAAGCGGACTCACGTTCTTGCAGAGCAGCGTCAGATTAGCGGTCCAGACGCAGCACTCCGCCGAATGGCCCGAGAAGTTCAAGAGATGCTTCGCGACTCGCTTGACGCTTTCGTCCGCCGTGATGCTGCATTGGCCGAAGATGTCCGCCAGCGTGACCACGATGTAGACCAAATGTACAACGCGCTTTTCCGCGAGTTTTTGACGTTTATGATGGAAGATCCGCGCAATATTACCGGATGTATGCATCTTCACTTCATCGCAAAAAACGTGGAACGTATGGGCGATCTCGTGACCAATATGTGCGAACAGATCATCTATCTTGTAACAGGTGAACTGCCCGAAGAACCGCGCCAAAAAGGCGATCAAACCGAGATTTTTGGAGGCGGGGTATGAGTCCGAAACCTCACATCTTAGTCGTAGAAGACGAACCGGCTCAACGAGAAGTCTTGGTCTACAACATTGAATCTCAAGGGTTTCGTGTATCTCAGGCCGCCACAGGCGACGAAGGTCTTTTGCTTTTGGCCGAGGATCAACCCGATGTTCTTGTTCTTGATTGGATGCTCCCAAATGTTTCGGGGATCGAAATTTGCCGTCAGATAAAGACCAAGCCTGAAACGCGTGACTTGCCCGTGATCATGCTATCCGCGCGTTCCGAGGAAGTGGACCGTGTACGTGGCTTGGAAACAGGTGCAGACGATTACGTTGTTAAACCGTATTCGGTCTCTGAACTCATGGCACGTATCAAGACACAGCTTCGCCGCGCACGACCAACACTTGTTGGACAGGTTTTGGCATACGAGGACATCGAGCTCGATGCCGAAACCCATCGTGTTTCTCGCGCTGGCGAACAAATAAAACTTGGACCAACCGAGTTTCGTTTGCTTTCGACGCTCATTGAAAAGCCGGGACGCGTTTGGTCACGTGATCAATTGCTCGATCGTGTTTGGGGCCGCGACATCTATGTAGACACACGAACCGTTGATGTTCATGTCGGGCGACTGCGTAAAGCTCTCACAGCGTTAGGGGGCGACGATCCAGTTCGCACGGTACGTGGCGCAGGTTACTCATTAGGGTGAAGTATCCGGAACGATTTTAAGCGGTATAAGTCCATTACGTATAATATGTATTATGTAACTAAATGGATCGAAAGCCGTCTTTAAAATCTCAAGATCGCTCTCTTTCCCATTGATATTGCGATCAGAATTGTTCGGTCTAAAAACAAGGTCTAGGTTGATTACTGTCCGCCTAACGACAACCTCGACAAATCGTGATCTCATTTGGGAACCGTGAACGCTAACTTAAGTAGCGAAGATGCACTCAGCATGTATTAACCGTTTGTGAATTTTGGGAAGCGTCCCGTTTACGAGACTCCCATTGTTTCCACCTCTTCCCATCTAGAGGTGTTGGTTAATGAGTACGCGGCGCGTTGAATGTCTTCGCGCCGCTTTTTTGTTTGGGATAACGAAAAAGGCCCGCGCAAACGCACGGGCCTTAATTCAGTTTGTATAAACGGGCATTAAGCCTGGTTCATACGAGCAACTTCAGCAGCGAAGTCGTCAGCTTCTTTTTCAATGCCTTCGCCGACTTCGAGACGAACGAAACCAGTGATGGTTGCGCCGACTTCTTTAGCAGCAGCTTCAACTGTCAGATCGGGGTTCACAACGAACGCCTGACCGAGAAGAGTCGATTCAGCAATGAACTTGGCCATACGACCGACAATCATCTTTTCGATCACAGCTTCGGGCTTGCCCGATTCACGTGCGATGTCCATCTGGACCTGCTTTTCCTTTTCGACAACTGCCGGATCAAGGTCAGCTTCGGAAAGCGATGCTGGGTTAGCAGCAGCAATGTGCATTGCAACCTGACGACCGAATGCTTCGTCGCCGCCATTCATGGCAACGAGAACGCCGATCTTGCCCATGCCTTCAGCAGCAGCGTTGTGGACGTAGGTCACAACGGTTTCGCCTTCGAGGCGTGCCATGCGGCGGAGGGTCATGTTTTCACCGATCTTAGCGATCGCATTGGTGAGAACGGTTTCAACAGCAGTGCCATTGATTTCAGCGGCTTTGAGCGCATCAACGTCAGCGACGTTAACAGCTGCAGCAGCAATCGAGGAAACCATCGACTGGAATTCGCCGTTCTTCGCAACGAAGTCGGTTTCCGAGTTGATTTCAACAGCAACGCCGACACCACCGCTTACAGCAACGGCAACGAGGCCTTCTGCTGCGGTACGGCCGGATTTCTTAGCTGCTTTTGCGAGACCTTTGGTACGGAGCCAGTCAACTGCTGCTTCCATGTCGCCATCGGTTTCAGTCAGAGCCTTCTTGGCGTCCATCATGCCGGCGCCGGTCGACTCGCGGAGTTCTTTCACCATAGCTGCGGTGATAGCCATCTTGCGTCTCCTTAAAATGAGGGTGCCGGGCAGTGCATACCCCTGCCCGGTATCAGATTTGCGAAAAAGCGCGCCTTAGTTGGCAGCAGCAGCTTCTTCAGCGAGAACTTCTTCAGCCAGTTCTTCAACTGCGCCGAGGTCAACACCTGCTTTGGAAAGCTGGTCCGACATACCGTCGAGAGCTGCACGAGCAACGAGATCGCAGTAAAGCGACAGTGCACGCGATGCGTCGTCGTTGCCAGGGATGACATAGTCAACGCCATCGGGCGAGCAGTTGGTATCAACAACTGCAACAACCGGAATACCAAGCTTTTTAGCTTCGAGGATTGCGAGGTCTTCTTTGTTCACGTCGATGATGAACAGAAGATCCGGAACGCCGCCCATCTCGCGGATACCGCCGAGCGAAGCCTGAAGCTTGCCCTGCTCACGCTCCATGCCGAGACGCTCTTTCTTGGTGAGACCTTCGAAACCGCGCTCTGCAGCTTCGTCGATCATCTTAAGACGGTTGATCGACTGGGAAACGGTCTGCCAGTTGGTGAGCGTGCCGCCGAGCCAACGGTGGTTCATGTAATACTGTGCGCACTTCTCAGCAGCTTCAGCGATCGGCTTCTGAGCCTGACGCTTGGTGCCAACGAAGAGAACGCGGCCGCCCTTGGCAACGGTGTCACGAACAACCTGAAGAGCCTGGTCCAGCATAGGAACAGTCTGGGTAAGGTCCATGATATGGATGCCGTTGCGCGAACCGTAGATGTATTTCTGCATCTTCGGGTTCCAGCGCTGGGTCTGGTGGCCGAAGTGAACGCCAGCTTCAAGGAGCTGACGCATGGAGAACTCTGGAAGAGCCATGTCTTTATTCCTTTCCGGTTTAGCCTCAGCGGGGGATCAGGCGTTTGCCCAACCGGTGGATGATATGGGATTTCTCCCCATAGCACCCGCCCCCGCTTGCGGAGTTAAGTAGCGCTGCCTTACTTGCTGTTATGGGTATTGGCAAGCCTCAACATAGAGAAAAAGCGAGGTTTTTCGATGAAAATAGGTATATTTTAAAGGATCGTGCGCTCAAGGAACCAAAAGCCACCAACAAACGCAATTGCGACCGATGCAGGAATGGAAATCACACGGCGATACCATTCTTTTTTGCCCCACCAGAATCCAATAGCGGCGAAGGCCATGAAGATAATGGCGAGCTGTCCCAGTTCGACCCCAACGTTAAAGCCCACGAGCGCGGGGATGAAATTGTCAGCTGGCAATCCGTATTCTCCTAGAACGCTCGCAAAGCCGAGACCGTGTAGCAGTCCAAACACAAAGACAACGACAGGCCGCCATTTGCTTAGACCTTTAGTGAGAGTATTTTCGACAGCAACGATCACAATCGAAGCCGCAATTAATGGCTCGACAATTGCGCCGGGCGCTTTGACGTATCCTAGCGCGGCGAGCGCCAAGGTGAGCGTATGAGCGAGTGTAAACGCAGAAATTTGAAGCAACAGCGGCCTTATCTGAGTGCTTAGAAAGAACAGTCCCAGCACAAACAAAATGTGATCAAGCCCCAGTGGCACGATATGCTCAAACCCTACGGGAATGTAGAAAACAAAGGCACTGCCTGCCGACATTTGGTCGCCGCCTGACAGCTTTATCGGCGGTGTTACTTCCCCTGGTGCGAGATAAGCGTCATAAGGCTCTTCGACACCCATCTGGCGGATAACAATCGCACCAAGATCTTTTGCCCATGAAAATTCGACCGAAGTCGCATTCGATGGCAAAGCCGATGAAAACGTTATGAACGAAGACCGAGGAATTGAGACATCACCAATCTCGGAGACCTCAACCAAACCCAACGCAACATCAAGTTCTGCCCCCCCTGCCCTGATGGAAATTTTTTCTGCGATCGCTGACCAAAGCGCCTCGAACTCAGCTTTCAATAAATCGGGTTCAAGCGCGCGAAGTCGGTCATAATCTTCGGCCTCTGGCGCTTCATTTGTATCGCTCACTTCGGCAAGGTTCACGCCGGCGACGATGCCCTCAATATTAGTCTCCACCCTAAAGGTAACGCGACCATCAACAACCTCCATATCCGCAATTGCGGGCATCACTTCGTGCGCGAGCGCATTCAAAGGGATCAAAATCACGAACACGAGAGTTGACAGAAATGTCCTCAGTGCCACCCTACTCCCAACAACAAAGGAAATGTTCATGCGTCTATTATTCCTCTCTGCGCTCTTAATTCTGCCATTAAAGGCAATCGCGCATGAACTCTGGATCGAGCCGGTTCAGTATAAACTTCAACAAGATGCTAAAGTTCAAGCTCGGCTTGTCAACGGAGAAGCATTTAGGGGGATGGAGCTCGCCTATTTCCCAAATCGTATAGAAGCATTCAGCGTTCATAATGGCGAAGATGTTATCCATGTCGAAACCCGCATCGGCAACAAACCTGCGCTTGAAATGAACCAACTGCCGCAAGGTCTAAACACCCTCGTATACCAGTCCAAACCCTCGGAACTGACGTATAAAGACCCAAAGAAATTCGAGAATTTCCTATCGCACAAGGACCTCCATTTCACCATGGAGGATCACATCGCCCGTGGTTTAACGCCAGAAAAAATCACAGAGGTTTACACGCGGTTTTCAAAATCGCTCATCGCCATAGGGGAAGGAATTGGTAACGATCAAGAGATTGGCTTGCTCACTGAAATCGTTGCGCTGACAAACCCTTACCAGCTTGACGGGCCAATGCAGGTTAAGCTTCTCTATCAGGGTGAAGCGCGTGCCAACGAACAGATCGAAATTTTCGAAAGGGCTCCCGACGAGAGCGTTTTGACCAAGATAGTTAGAACCGATGGAAACGGCATTGCCACCATCCCAGTTCAAGCCAACCATGAATATATGCTCGATGCAGTGGTTATGAGAATTCCTTCGGAAGCGGATGCAAAAGAGTATAGTGCGATGTGGCAATCCCTTTGGGCGAACCTCACGTTCTTTGTGCCAGAGTGACGTAATCCCTTGCAGCGGTTTTCAAGGCTTGTCATGAGTGAACCATGAAGAGCTTTGACATCCTCTGTATCGGGTCAGTCCTTTGGGACATTATCGGGCATACGCGCCGCGATATGCATTACGGCGCTGACATGCCGGGGCTTATTCGCCGTATTCCTGGGGGTGTTGCGATGAATATCGCGATGACGTTCCGTAGGTTCGGCGTCACACCTTCGGTGCTCACCCATATCGGACTGGATCGCGAAGGGGACGAACTCCTTGCCACCTGCGAAGAGCTTGGGATCGTTGCCGAGCACGTTTATCGCTCGCCTGATTTAGCCACCGACAGCTATATGGCGATTGAAGACCCAAAGGGACTTGTCGCAGCGATTGCCGATGCTCATTCGCTCGAAGACGCGGGCAACGCCATTTTGTCACCCCTCGCGAATGGGGAAATCGGGTCCGAGGAAATGCCGTTCGACGGCATCATCGCGCTTGACGGCAATCTGACCACAGAACTCCTTTCCGAGATCGCTGCATCTCCGCTTTTTGCCAAAGCAGACCTTCGCGTGGCTCCCGCCAGTCCTGGCAAAGCTGAACGGCTGAAGGCGCTTTATCGTCATCCAAACGTGACGCTCTACGTTAATCTCGAAGAGGCTGGGCTAATCTGTGACACCCGCTTTGGTAACTCAGCCGAGGCTGCGGCGGGTCTGATATTTCATGGCGCTGGACGTGTGCTTGTTACAGATGGCCCAAGAAGCGCATCCGAGGCCACTGGACCCGACGTCTTGACCGCAAATCCGCCTTCTGTCGTGAGCTCCCGTGTCACAGGCGCAGGTGACACCTTTATGGCGGCTCACATCACCGCCGAGCGCAATGGCGCTTCGCGACTAGATGCTCTCAACTTTGCCCTGCAAGCAGCGGCACACTATGTTTCCGGAGACACCATCGTATGATCCCGATGTCCTTTTCCCCCGAAGTGACCCAAGCGCTCAAGAATGGCGACGCTCTCGTTGCACTTGAAAGTACAATCATTACACATGGCATGCCTTGGCCGCAGAACGTCGAGACAGCGCGCCGCGTCGAACAGACTGTACGCGATAATGGCGCAGTGCCCGCCACTATGGCCGTGATCAATGGGACATTGCATGTTGGGCTCACCGATGAAGAGCTCGACACTCTGGGTCAGGCTAAGAACGTTGCCAAACTTTCGCGTGCGGATTTTGCTGCTTGCCTTGCTTCTGGCGGCACTGGCGCTACAACTGTCGCAGCAACCATGATTGCCGCGCAAATCGCAGGAATTGGGGTCTTTGCAACGGGTGGCATTGGCGGGGTGCACCGTGGGGCCGAGCTTTCGTTCGACATTTCCGCGGACCTTCAAGAACTTGCCCAGACGCCCGTCACCGTGGTCGCCGCGGGTGCAAAGGCAATTCTAGACCTTCCCAAAACCTTCGAGGTCCTCGAAACGCTCGGCGTGCCTGTCATAGCCTATGGTCAAGACATGCTGCCAGCATTCTGGTCGCGTAACTCTGGCCTTCCTGCGCCCATTCGCATGGACAGTGCAGACGAAATTGCACGCGCTCAGATTATGCGCGGCGAGCTTGATATTCCCGGCGGCCAGCTTGTCGCAAACCCGATCCCAACCGAGGCCGAAATCCCAGCCGAAGAGCTCGCTCCCGTGATTGAGCAAGCGCTTCGCGAGGCACATGAACATAAGGTAAGCGCAAAAGCCGTTACGCCGTTCTTACTTAAGCGCATTTTTGAGCTGACCGAAGGCAAATCACTGGTCGCCAATATCGCGCTTGTCATGAACAATGCAAAGCTTGCAGCCCAAATCGCAATCTCGCTGAAAAATCTGGGTTAACCATTGCGGTTGCCGTTCCCGCTTCTTAGTTTAAAAACAACACTGTTCTTGTGGGTGACAAGGTGACCAATCCAATCCAGATCGAGAAATCCTCGCGTGGAATTTTCGCGAAACTGCGGAATAATTTCTTAGCTGGCCTTGTCGTGGTTGCACCCATCGGGATCACCATATGGCTTTTTTGGACCATCACGGGTTGGATCGACAGCTTTGTCTGGCCATTTGTGCCACGGATTTATCACCCTGATGTCCTGATCAATCGTTGGTTCGGAGATTTGAACCCCGCCTCGCCTGATCACCTTAACATTGACGTGCGCGGTATCGGGGTCGTCATCTTCCTCATCTTCACTCTTGTTGTCGGGAGTATTGCCAAGGGAGTTCTTGGCCGCTCACTGATCAAATGGGGGGAAGGCATCGTCTCGCGTATGCCTGTCGTTCGCTCGGTCTATAACGGCGCCAAGCAATTGGCAGAGACCGTGTTCGCCCAATCCGAGAGCAGCTTTGATCGCGCCTGTCTGGTCCAGTATCCTCGCCCGGGGCTCTATGCGATTGCCTTCGTCTCGACCAAGGCAAAGGGGGAGATCGCAGAAAAAGTGCCTACCGGCGACAACATCATCACGGTATTCTTGCCGACAACGCCTAACCCAACGTCCGGTTTTCTCTTATTTCTTCCCGAAGACGAGATTATTCCGCTCGACATGACGGTCGAAGATGCCGCGAAACTCGTGATTTCCGCTGGCCTTGTCTATCCCCAACCAAAGGCAAAGATAGACAAAGCGATTGCCGAGAATAAAACTTAGCCGAACATTTCCTCTAGATCGACAGTTCCGCGCTTACCCAAATCATCTTTGTGATGGGTGAGGAAATGGTCCATTGCCTCGCGCCCTGCTCCGAAAAGACGCGCCAAGGTCACTGGTGTCGGAAAAAGCTTGGTTGCTACTGACAACTCATTCATGAGTTCATTGTCACCTACCATATGAAGGTTCACGTCCTTCATCGAGCCTTTGGTCACAGACCCTCCTTCAAGAAGGCGCTTCACGAAACTAATCGCACGCATCTCGCGCAACAGCGATGAATTGAAGCTAATCTCGTTGATCCGATTTTGGATAGAAGGACCATCAAGAGGGATTTCCTCGCGCTCAAGCGGATTGATATTCACGATCAGGATATCGTCCGGCAAATGAGCCAAATAAAGCGGGAAAAGCGCAGGGTTGCCGGTGTAACCGCCATCCCAATAGGATTCCTCGCGTTCCGACTTTGGATCATAGATTTCAACGGCATCAAAGAGCGTGGGCAAACATGCAGACGCAAGGATCGTTTTGGAGGAAAGCTCCTCGCCCGTGAATACTCGAATTTTGCCTGTCCGAACGTTTGTTGCACAAATGTGAAGCTCTGGCCCGTCTCCTTTGCAAATTGCATCCCAATCAAGCCTGTCGGTAAGCTTTTCCAAAGGATTGCGTATATACGGGCCGTACATCGCAGGTGTCATCATCCGCGCGGCGGCATCAAACATGCTATAAAAGGGCGAGTATTCGATTGCCTTAGCAAGATAGCTTGCAGAATTGCCGAAAGGAGCGATCCAACGCGCAATCCGCGGGTCGGTTACGGCTCCAACCTGTTCCCAAAGTTCGCAAAGCGCTTCACGGGCACCCTCGCGGCCACCTTTTGCATAACCGCTCTTGAATGCAACTGCGTTCAAAGCGCCTGCTGAAGTGCCGGAGATCGCCGCCACTTCGATATCTCTTTCCTCCAAGAGACGATCCAGAGCGCCCCATGTCAGGGCGCCGTGCGCCCCTCCTCCCTGCAAAGCAAGGTTGAGACGTATCACAGCGCGGTCCACCCGCCATCGACGCTGATTGTCGTGCCCGTGATTTGAGCGGCAGCATCAGAGCACAAGAAAACTGTCGTGCCGCCAATTTGTTCAACAGTTGCGAACTCTTTTGATGGTTGACGTTCGAGCATCACCTTTTTGATGACCTCTTCACGGCCCATGTCATATTTCTTCATGGTGTCGGGTATCTGTGCCTCGACGAGCGGTGTCAGTACGTAACCTGGGCAGATTGCGTTACAGGTAATTGCTTCTTCGGCCGTTTCGAGTGCCGTGACTTTGGTCAAACCAACAACACCATGTTTGGCTGCGACATAAGCCGATTTATAGGGAGACGCAGTCAGACCATGTGCTGAGGCAATGTTCACAACACGACCCCAACCCGCTTTGCGCATCATTGGAAGCGCTACAGCCGTAGTGTGGAATGCGGACGACATGTTGATCGCAATAATGGCATCCCATTTTTCGAGAGGGAATTCATCGATCGGTGCGACGTGTTGAATGCCCGCGTTATTCACCAGAATATCACAAGCACCCGCCTTTTCGATTAATGCCCGAGACTGATCCGCTTTGGACAAGTCGGCCTGAATATAACGAACCTCGACACCAAACTCCAAAGCAAGGTCCGAAGCGAGCGCATGATCCTCGTCGCGATCCGTAAAAGAGTTGATTACGAGATTTGCACCTGCGCGCGCCAATTCTCGTGCAACACCCAGACCAATCCCTGAATTTGATCCGGTGACAACGGCGGTTTTCCCTTTTAGCGACATGAAAGCGCTCCCTATGGCTTGAACTTACTAGGGATAATGCTGCAGATGCAAAATAGTTCAACACCTTGATTCTGAAACAGGCGATTCTATCGCGAATTAGGTTCAAAATTTGGTGTTGTAATTTGCGCAAAAGCCCAAGAAAAAAACGCCAGCACGAGGCTGGCGTTAAGTTATTGAGGCAGGTTTCATACAGGCAAGAAACCTATCGAGCAGTGCATTCTTTATAAGCAATCTATCGCCCGCCTCCAAGCTAAAAGTTTGAAAAGATTCAAAACCCACTCTACGGTTTGTTCAACGGACATAAGTATTTGGGGGATTGTCTCTGAAATGACACCAAAGTTTTTCAAAGGTTTTCGAGCAACTGTCGCGACAGCTGCACTTATCGCGGTCGCTTCAATGGCTTCGGCAGAACCAAAACACGCAATAGCTATGTATGGCGAACCAGAGCTTGCACCTGATTTTGTGTCGCTTCCCTATGCAAATCCTGATGCTCCAAATGGAGGGCGGATGGCGACAGCAGAGGTCGGAAGCTTTGACAGTCTCAACCCCTATGTCTTAAAGGGAAACAAGCCTTGGCAGCTTCCCTACCTCATGGCCGAAACGCTCATGGGGCGAACTCTTGATGAACCTTTCACGCTTTACGGTCTTTTGGCCGAATCGATTGAAACGGGTCCAAACCGCGAGTGGGTCGAATTCACCCTTCGCCCAGAAGCCAAGTTCTCGGACGGAAGCCCAGTCACGGTCGAAGATGTGATGTGGTCATATGAGACACTCGGCACCCAAGGTCATCCACGCTATCGCGGGTTCTGGGGCAAGGTCGGCTCTATGGAAAAGACTGGCGAGCGCTCGGTTCGCTTCACCTTTAACGTTGAGGACCGCGAACTTGCACTTCTTGCTGGCATGCGGCCCATCTTGCAAAAGGCTCAGTGGGAAGGTGTGAATTTCGAAGAGGATGCGTCGGGCACTGTTCCAATCACCTCTGGCCCCTATATCGTCAGCAATTATGAAATGGGCCGTTATATCGAATTCACGCGGAACCCTGACTATTGGGGCAAGGACGTGCCTTTCCGTCGCGGAACCGCGAACCTTGATACGCTACGGCTTGAGTTCTTTGGCGACGAAACAACTGCGTTCGAAGCCTTCAAGACCGGCGTCACCAACTTTACGCGCGAGTTCAACGTTGCCCGTTGGGAAAGCCAGTATGACTTTTCTGCCGTTCAGAGCGGCGACATTCTCAAGTCCGAGCTCATGCACCAGCGACCTTCGGGCATGACGGGCTTTGTAATGAACACGCGCCGCGCGCCCTTTGACGACTGGCGTGTGCGTGATGCGATGATGCATGCCTTTAACTTCGAATTCATCAACGAAGCTATCACGGGCAGCAAACAAGAGCGCATTACCTCTTACTGGTCGAACTCACCGCTGGGGATGTCACACGACGCGGCAACCGGCCGTGTGCTTGAGTTTCTAAAACCCTTCGAAGCCGAACTCACACCGGGTACGATCGAAGGATATTCGCTTCCCGTTTCAGATGGATCGGAACGGAACCGCGAAGGTATAAGCAACGCTCTGACCATGCTCGAAGAGGCTGGCTGGAAAGTCGACGATCAGGGTATCCTGCGTAATTCAAACGGCGATGCACTCGAATTCACAGTTCTACTTCAAACGGGTGCAAGTGAGACCAGTGCGATCATTGATATTTACGCACAAGCCCTCGAGCGCATCGGTGTCAAACTGGTCGTGAATTCCGTTGATAGCGCTCAGTATAAAGAACTTACCGACGCCTATAACTTCGATATGACCTACTTCCAGCGCGGCCTGTCGCTTTCACCTGGAAACGAACAATACGCTTACTGGGGTAGCGAATATGCCGACACCCCAGGGGGACGTAATCTCATGGGCGTCAAGTCAGCCGCTGTTGATGCGATGATCAACACGCTTCTCACCTCCGAAAGCCAAGAGGATTTCCGCGCTGCCACCAACGCGCTTGACCGTATCCTTACCGCTGGTCGCTATGTGATCCCAATCTATCAGTGGAACATCAGCCGCGTGGCCTATGCCAAAGACCTGCATTTCCCCGAAAAGATGCCAATCTTTGGGGATTGGCCAGGTTGGCAACCAGATGTCTGGTGGTCTGAATAATAAAGAAGGGCGGCTCACAGGCCGCCCTTTTCCTTTGTTCTTATTGCCTTAGCTCAGCGACGTGACCCAGAGGATCGTCGCATCATCGGCACTTGTCGAAATAACATTATGGCCCATCGTGGCGTCATAATAAGCGCTATCACCGCGCTTCATCTCAACAGGCTCGTAAAACTCGGTATAAAGCCGAATTGTGCCCGTCAGGACATAGAGGAACTCTTCACCATCGTGGCGAACCCAGCCCTCGAACTCATCCATTGAGCGCGCACGGATGCGAGCGCGATATGGAAGCATGTTTTTCTTAGTCAACTGATCGGCAAGCAACTCGTGCTCATAGGTCGCCGTCAGCTGCTCCTGACCGTCACCTGTGCGAGTCACGGTCATGCGGCCATTCACCTGCCCTTTGGTGGGAGGCGTAAACAGCTGAGGCACCGAAATCCCTAGCCCAACAGCGAGCTTCTTTAGCGCGTCATAGGTCGGGGACATTTGCCCGTTCTCGATCTTAGACAAAGTAGAGCGCGCAAGACCAGCTTGTTGGGCGGCTTGCTCTAGGGTCCAGTCGCGTTCTTTGCGAAGCTCTCGAACTCGCACGCCGAGATCCAATGGAACCGAGGACTCCTCCACACCATTTTCGCGGGCGATTTTGATCAGGGATGCGTTTTCAGTCTTAACCATGCCGCACATATAGCTTGCGCTCGCAGAGTCTTGCAACTGCCATGAGGTACCGCTAGCCAGAGGTATGCTCAGCTTGTTTGATGAGGGCGGCTTTCCGCCCTGCCCTAGTCCATTTAACTTTGCAGCCCACGTGCTTCGCCATGCAGCCAGCCGTCCTGATAAGATCGCTCTTGCGGTGCTTGGACCCGCGCGCGCTGAAAGATGGAGCTACGCAAAAATCGAAGCCGCTGTTCGCGGTACGGCGACGGGCCTTTTAGGACTTGGGCTAAGACAAGGCGATCGTGTCTTGATGCGCCTAGGGAATACCCCTGATTTTCCCATTCTCTATCTCGGCGCAATCGCGGCTGGCCTGATCCCCTGCCCAACGTCAGCGATGTTGACGGCGACTGAAATTACCGCGCTCGCCCAAGAATTGAAGCCCGAATTGATCGTTGCGGCACCCGATGTTGCAGTTCCGGATGGCCGCGAGATGCTCAGCCTTGAAACGTTGCGAGCCTTTTACGATCTACCGCCCGCGGCTTACGCGATGGGCGATCCTGATAGGCCGGCCTATATCATCTACACGTCGGGCACATCGGGGAAGCCACGCGCAATCGTTCATGCGCATCGGGCGATCTGGGCACGACAAATGATGATCAAAGGCTGGTATGACCTGAATGAAAGCGATCGCCTTCTACATGCAGGTGCGTTCAACTGGACCTACACACTTGGTACCGGTCTCATGGATCCTTGGTCAGTGGGAGCAACCGCATTAATTCCTGCTTCGGGAATGAAAGCAGATGCGCTTCCGCTGCTGTTGAAACGACACGACGCGAGCATTTTTGCTGCTGCACCAGGTGTTTACAGGCAACTCCTCAGAGCACCCATTCAGCCAATGCCAAAGCTTCGCCATGGTCTGACGGCAGGTGAAAAGCTTCCCGAGGGGATCAGAGCCCAATGGGAAGCCGCTACATCTACGACACTACACGAAGCCTTCGGCATGTCTGAAATTTCCACGTTCCTATCCGGCTCGCCCGCGCGCCCTGCACCACAGGGTGCCCTTGGCTATCCGCAGACAGGGCGTAAAATCGCAATCATCCAAGATGGCGCGCCCGTAAAGCGCGGTGCTTTGGGAATGATTGCAGTCCACAAAAGTGATCCGGGACTTATGCTTGGCTATCTCGGGCAGCCCGAAGAAACGGCCTCACGTTATGACGGCGATTGGTTTCTCACAGGCGACGAAGGCTATATGTCCGAGGACGGAGCAATCTATTACGCTGGTCGAAACGACGACATGATGAACGCAGGGGGCTATCGCGTCTCTCCGCTTGAAGTAGAGAACGCCCTCCTACAACATCCCGCAATTTCCGAGGTCGGTGCCTGTGAAGTCACCGTTAAGGAAGGCGCGAGCGTCATCGCGGCCTTTTATGTCGGCACGGATGACCTATCTGACGTGTTACCCGATTTCGCGTCTGAGCGACTCGCTCGATACAAAACCCCACGGATCTTTGTGCGGGTAGAGCAGCTGCCTCGCGGTGCAAACAACAAACTCTTGCGTAAAGTCCTACGCAAAAACTGGGAGACCGAACATGGTCAAGCTTGATATTATCTCTGATCCCGTTTGCCCTTGGTGCTATATCGGGAAGACCTACCTTGAGCTCGCGATGGAAAAGGCGGGCGATCATCCGTTCATCGTAGAATGGCACCCCTATCAGCTTGATCCTTCGATCCCCGAAGGCGGCGTAGAACGTACACCCTATATGGAAAAGAAATTTGGCGGCAAAGAAGGCTGGAAGAACGCCTATATGCCGCTTGTCGAACATGCAGCAAAAGCAGGTGTTCAGCTTAATCACGACCTGATTACGCGATCGCCCAATACACTTGACGCGCACCGATTGATCCACTGGGCCGGAATTGAACAGAAGCAGACGTTTATCGTGAATGCGCTCTTCAAGGCCTATTGGGTTGAGGGACGCGATATTGGCGATCATGCGGTTCTGGTCGAAATCGCCACAAAGGCGGGGCTTAATGGTGATATGATTGCAAAGCTTCTTGCCTCAGACGCTGACAAGGACGACATCAAAGCCCGCCAAGACCATAGCCGCAAAATGGGCGTCTCTTCGGTCCCAACGTTTGTGGTCGCCAACCAGCATGTGGTTCAGGGCGCACAACCTGCGAGCCTTTGGGAAAACGTAATTGCTGACATCAAGTCGCAAATGGAAGAGCGCGAATAACACGCGAAGCAATTCCCAAACCAAAGAAAAAGGGCCCGCCGAAAGGCAGGCCCTTTTCCAATTCTGAGATCCGAGCGATTAGCGCTTCGAGAACTGGAACGAACGGCGAGCTTTTGCTTTACCGTACTTCTTACGTTCAACAACGCGGCTGTCGCGGGTCAGGAAGCCAGCGGCCTTGAGAGCAGCGCGGAGCGAGGGATCGTAAAGCTGAAGAGCTTTGGAGATACCGTGCTTCACTGCACCAGCCTGACCGGAGAGACCGCCACCAGCAACGGTAGCCATCACGTCGAACTGACCGTCAACGCCTGCAACCTGGAACGGCTGGCGCAGGATCATCTGGAGAACGGGACGCGCAAAGTATGCGCTCATCTCTTTACCGTTCACGGTGACTTTGCCCGAACCCGGCTTGATCCATACGCGAGCAACAGCGTCTTTACGCTTGCCAGTTGCGTAGGAACGGCCAAGCTCGTCACGAACCGGCTCACGGTTTACGGCTTCTGCAACCTGAGCGGCAGCGCCGCCGGCGATTGCGCCGAGCTCTTCGAGAGAGTTGATTTGATCGGCCATGTCTTAGACCCTCGTGTTTTTCTTGTTCATCGACTTAACGTCGAGAACTTCGGGCTTCTGGGCTTCCATACCGTGCTCGGTGCCAGCGAAGACGCGAAGGTGCGTCATCTGCTTGCGCGAGAGGCGGTTGCCAGGGAGCATGCGCTTTACAGCCTGCATAACGACGCGCTCGGGGTGTGCACCCTCGAGGATCTGTGCAGTGGTGCGCGACTTGATGCCACCCGGGTGGCCGGTGTGCCAGTAGTTCGGCTTTTCGCGCTTGTTACCGGTCAGCTGGATCTTGTCAGCGTTGATTACG
This sequence comes from Marivivens sp., assembly GCA_038133925.1. GTDB lineage: Bacteria > Pseudomonadota > Alphaproteobacteria > Rhodobacterales > Rhodobacteraceae > Marivivens. Next base: position 16,814 of record JAYPUF010000017.1, read on the forward strand.
ATAACGTTGTCACCCATGTCCATGTGGGGGGTGAAGGACGGCTTGTGCTTACCGCGCAAGCGCATGGCGATGATCGAAGCGAGACGGCCCAGAACAACGCCTTCAGCGTCGATCAGGATCCATTTCTTGTCGATATCTGCCGGAGTAGCAGAGAAAGTTTTCATGGTTCACCAATAATAGGTCATGGAGGCGAGGCCTCCGTCTTTCGGATGGGCGGGTTATAAACGTGCCAAAGATACAGTCAAGCGGCCACACAATAAATAAATCTATCAAAATCAATGACTTGAAAAAGAGGTATCAATTTACCCCACTATTCTAGACCGTAATTTGCTCTGGCGGGTTATCAAGGAGCGTCCGAAGCTTAACCATCGCCTCTTCAAAACGGCTTTCGGGAATCGATCCATTGATTGCGATCCGCACCGCGTGGACAGTTTTACTCTTGCGAAGACCGAATTCCTCTGAGGATTTCAGGAAAACGCTTTGCGCTTCCACTGCGTGGCAAAACTCACCACTGCGCCAGCCATAGGGGAGTTCAAGCCAAATGAATGGGACATCCTTTTGCCAGCGCAATTGATACCCACCTAGATAATTTACCGCTGCTCGCAACAGACGATCCATTTTTTCTCGGCAACGTTCGAGTATCTCGGGCAGCAATGGATGTTGCTGGATCATTGCATAGGTCGCGGTGATGCTTTCAGGCACTCCAAAAGAGTTGAAGGTCATCGCGCGGACCAAAGCATTCGCCCACCCTTGCGGTGCGACCACAAACCCAATCCGAAGCGCAGCTGAAATCGATTTTGAAGGTGAGGTCGTATACCATCCCAATTCGGGAAGAAGCTGCCGATAACTCGGACCAAGAAATGGACCGTTACGATAACAATCATCATCAATAATGTGGACGCCATACCTACGGGCGATTTCTGCGATTTGATGACGGCGCGGGACTGAGGTCATCCGAGCTGTCGGATTACAAACATCTGATGAAGCACAATACATCTGAATATTATTGTCGCGAACCAGTGCCTCGAACTCTTCGATTACCGGACCCTCATCATCCCATGACACGCTATGGACTTGAGCCCGACAAAGCTCGGCCGCGCGGCGAAAACCAGCATAGCTTAACTCATCAACGATGACCGCAGGCTGCAACCCCTTAAAGACTGTTTGCATGATCAATACGATTGCATGCTGACCGCCATGCGTGATCACGACATCACTTTCAGTAAACGGTCCAATTGGCGCGGTTCGGTTTGCTTCGACAAATGCCGTGTGCGCGGGCGCGTGGCATTCACGGGTTGGATATCGGAGCAAACGATCGGTTGGAACTGAACTCGCATAGCGGTGCATCGCTTCTCGGATAAGCTCTGCCTGCCCCTCGTCCGGCAAGCGTGGGCTCAGCAGCGTGACCCCTGTCTCCTGCATTGAGTCGTTCTTTTCGACGTGTTGTATTGGTACAAACGTCCCCCTGCCGACAGTCGCATCAAGAACTCCAGCATCCACCAAATTCTTGTATGCACGCGCCACAGTCCCAGGCGTAACACCTGTGCGCCATCCAAGATCCCGTACAGGTGGCAGCTTATCACCTTGTTTTAATTGCCCGCCTCGGATCGCTTGGCGAATAGCAAGCTCAAGCGCACGATATTTTGGGCCGGTGCAATTTTGCAAATTCGGGAGCCAAATTGTATCCATAACAATGTAATCCTCGACAACCTAAGCGGGGGTTTGTATCGCTTTCGTATAGGGCAAATACCCTATTGTATCAATACAAATTGTAGAGAAAGATCATGACCACGGTTTCAAACGTACTCCCGCTCAACACGATTGTCATTCCTGCGCCGACGACAGCTTTCGCTCGCGTGCTTGTGGCGACCGCTGTGTCGGTCGAGACATGGGCCATGCGTCGAGCGACACGAAAACATTTAAAGGATATGCCGGACTATTTGCTGCAAGATATCGGACTAACGCATATCCAAGCTGACCAAGAAGTTCGCAAAGTGTTTTGGAGGGCCTGACATCCCCGGCTCTTCCTGAACTAGGCGGGGAATTCCCCGCCTTTTTTTATGATCAAAATTCAGCGCTCGGGCGGAATGGCATAGGTCATTGTGGTGCGCGCGACTGGCGCACTCTCGGCACCCGCATTGAAAATCCGCGCATCACAAACGGCCAAGCTACGGCCAAGTTTGAGAACCTCAACACGGCAAAGCAATGGCTCGCCTGCTTTTGGCTTTCGCATGAAATCAATCGTTGCATTCGTCGTAACCGTGAGCGCTTTGGGACCAATCCGTGCTAGGATTGCATAATAAATCGCGCAATCGGCCAACATGAACATCGATGGACCCGATATGGTTCCGCCTGGCCTTAGGTGACGATCATCAGGCTTGAGACGAACAACTGTCGTCTCATCTGTCAGTTCCAAAATGTCAAATTCGGATGCCGCTTGCGGAAATTCTTTCGCAATGAACGCCGAAAGTTCTTCGAGAGTGAATGCAAGCGACATCAAAGCCTCACAAATCGTAGAGATCGCGGAACTTCGCGTCGAGATATGCAAGCAACGGCGCTTCGCTTGGCTCTGTTCCCGTTGCACGCGTAATCAAATCGCGCGGCGCATAAAGTCCGCCGAATTGCTGCACGCGTTCCTTGAGCCACGTCGTTGCGCGGATCAGGTTCCCTTGGCTCAAATCATCGTCCAAATCAGGAATTTCAGCGCGAAGTGCTTGATGCAGGCATCCCGCGTAAACGTTACCGAGCGAGTAAGTCGGGAAATATCCAAAGAGGCCCACTGACCAGTGCACGTCCTGAAGAACACCGTTTGCAGGTTTATCGACTGCAAAACCAAAGTCAGACGCAAAACGGTCATTCCAAGCCGCTTCGAGATCATGGACTTCGAGATCCCCTGAAACCAAAGCCCGCTCTAGATCGAAGCGCAAGAGCACATGAAGATTGTATTGAACCTCATCGGCTTCGGTACGGATGAAGCCATTCTCGATCTTGTTAATCGCGTGATAAAGTTCCTCGCCTGAGGCAATTCCGAAATCACCAAAGCTGTCGCGCATTTGACCATAAAGCCACCCCGTAAAGGCGCGGCTACGACCAAGCTGGTTTTCGTAAATGCGGCTTTGGCTTTCATGAACACCCATAGAGACGCCACCGCCGAGCGGCGTCAACAAATGCGCGCCATCAATATTCTGCTCATAGCAGGCGTGACCAACTTCGTGGATTGTCGAATAGAGGCAATTGAACGGATCGGTTTTGCTTGTTCGCGTAGTTATCCGCACGTCTTGGCCAGAGCCGCTTGAAAATGGGTGCACGGCCTTGTCGATGCGTCCACGGGTGAGATCATAGCCAAAGGTTGTAGCAATCTTTTGCGTTAGCACCATTTGGACCGCTTCATCAAATTCGCCTGAAACACCTTTTGGTGCTGGGCGATCTAGAATGGCGGCGCGCAACTCAACAAGGCCGGGACGGAGCGCATCAAACATTGCAGCCAATTCCGCCGACGTCGCACCCGGTTCATAGTCGTCGAGCAAGGCGTCATAGACGTTTCCATCTTTGGCGAGAGCCGCACCCTCTTCTCGCTTAAGCCTGAGAACTTCAGCAAGTGTCGGAGCGAATGCCGCAAAGTCATTGTTCGCCCGCGCATCGGCCCAAATACCTTGGGCCTTGGAGGTAACCTTGGCGATCTCTTCAGCAAGGCGGGACGGAATCTTGGACGTCCGTTCAAAGCTGCGCCGAATATCGCGTAGGTTCGCGGCTTCTACCTCATTCTTGGCTTCTGCATTTGCAAGCCATTCTCCAACGCGCGTATCCGTACGGCGGGCATGTAGGACGGCTTCGATGGCTGCAAATTCTTCGCCGCGCTGATCCCCTGCCCCACGCGGCATCATGGTTTCCTGATCCCAACCCAAACGGCCTGCGACTTGAGCAAGAGCGTTGGTCTGACGATTAAACACCATCAAATCATTATAAGCGCTCATGCTTTTGCTCCTCGGATCGATTGCGCAAGCGGGTAGCGCGACAGATAACGTGCTCGCAGGATCAGAACCCAAAGCGCCACAGCGCCGATTTGGTGCACAATGGCAATGTGAACGGGCGCAGAATAAAGGGCAGTGACAATGCCCAAAGTAACTTGGATCAACATCATTGCCAGAACGGCATTAAAGGCAAAGCGTGTCTGGTCGTTGCCGGACTTTCGTGCACGGCGCCAAACCACAATAGCGTAGACGAAGAGCAAATATCCCGCCATCCGGTGCATAAACTGCACAAGACCCGCATCTTCAAAGAAGTTCCGCCAAACTGGCGTCAATGTGAATGGTTCAGGCGGGAAAAACCCATCCCCCATCAAAGGCCATGTCGGGAAAGCGCGACCGGCATCGATACCGGCAACAAGGGCGCCGAGTAGAATTTGTAGGAAAGCGAAATGCATTAGCCCCGTGGACATACCGAACAACTTGGCTTCGCCCGAACGGCGCGCTTGCATCAACTCTGCCTCGCTTCGGCCCAAGAGGAATACGTACCAACCTAGGAAGCCAAAAATGACGAACGCCATCCCAAGATGGGTCGCAAGACGGTAAGATGCGACATCAAGCATTCCTTGTTGCAGACCCGAATGCACCATCCACCAGCCGATGGCACCTTGGCACCCGATGAGTACACCGATGAGGAAAAGACGCCTGCTCCAGCCCGTTGGAATTTGCTTTCGGATCGCGAAGTAAGCAAATCCAAGCGCCCAAACGAGCCCAATTGTACGGCCCAGCTGGCGATGTCCCCATTCCCACCAATAGATCGACTTGAACTCATCAACAGTCATCTGGTTATTCTGAAGCTTAAACTCGTCAGTCTGTTGATACAGCGCAAATTCCGACGCCCAGTCAGCATCATTCAGCGGTGGGATCGCGCCTGAAACTGGATTCCATTCGGTGATAGACAGGCCGCTATCCGTCAGACGGGTCATGCCCCCAACAGCGATGATCATAGCGACAAGCGCAAAAATCACCATCAGCCAAATACGAATAGCGGCGCGTGCTCCGCGCCCTTTGGCGTCAATACCGCCCGGAGCGGCTGTGATCTTTGGTGCGTCACCGACGTCTTCGAAAATGCTGCGAGGTGTTTTGGCCATGTTTGCTGCCCTTAAATCTATTTGGGCTGCAACCTATTGCGGCAAGGGCCTCACGACAAGGGATCAGCCGCGTTCTTTCCACCGGACCATCTGACGCATGATGCCATGCATCATTTGAACATCCGCGCGAGTAAAGGGCATACGGCTCCAGAGATTTCGCAGGTTTTGCTTCATATGCGCCGCTTTTTGCTCTGGGAAAAAGAAGCCGGCCTCTTCAAGGCGCTCTTCATAATGCTCTGCCAGACGCTCGATCTCTTGCTGTTCGGCCCATTCGCCCGCCATATCCATCCGCTCATGAACGATCTCAGCGCTCGCGCGGCGCCATTCATAAGCGTTCAAAAGCACGCATTGTCCAAGATTGAGCGAAGAAAACTCAGGGTTCACCGGAACGTTGATGATCGCGTTTGCCAAAGCAATGTCGTCATTTTCCATCCCCGCACGCTCGGGGCCAAACATAATGGCAACTTTACCGCCTTGGGCGATTTTCGCCGCAGCTTCCTGCATCGCCGCCTCGGGCGACAGAACGGGCTTGGTCAATCCACGGGGGCGCGCTGTCGTTGCATAGACATAGGTGCAATCTGCAACAGCCTCTGGGGTTGTCTCATAGACCTGCGCCTCGTCGAGAAGTCGCCCAGCCCCAGAGGCCATTGCGACAGCGCGAGAGTTTGGCCAACCATCGCGCGGGCTTGTGATCCGCATACGGTCAAGGCCAAAGTTCCACATCCCACGCGCGGCGGCTCCGATGTTTTCGCCCATCTGCGGACGAATGAGAACAAAAGCGGGTTGAGGCAATCCGGTCGACATGGGCTATCCTTGGTTGGTCGCGGCTCTGATAGGCTCCACCTGCGCCTAGATCAAGCAAACCTTTGCTCAAAGCCTTTGTAGCCAAGCGCAAATTTCCAAGTTATACGCGCCGAAGACTCAATTTCGGAGATGTGACATGGCCAGCGATGCAGCAGAACTTCCGCAACTCTATCTGATCACCCCTTCGGATTTTGAACTTTCCACCTTCAGCAATGATCTTGCCGCTTGCCTTGATGCTACGGAAATTGCCTGCGTTCGACTTTCGCTGGCGACCCGCGACGAGGACCGTCTTTCACGTGCTGCGGACGCGCTTCGCGAGATTACTCATGCTCGCGACATCGCTCTGGTGATAGACGATCATATCGCGCTTGTAGAGCGGCTTGGCCTTGATGGTGTGCACTTGACAGATGGTGCGCGCTCGGTTGGAAAAGTTCGTAAGACACTAGGCGAGGATGCCATTGTCGGCGCTTATTGCGGCAATTCACGTCACGACGGAATGAACGCAGGCGAATTGAATGCCGATTACGTGAGCTTCGGCCCGCTTGCGAAAACTGCCCTTGGTCACGCGGAGCCCGCAGAGCTGGAGCTTTTCCAATGGTGGTCAATGATGATCGAAGTGCCGGTCGTTGCCGAAGGTGCTCTGTCGCTCGATATTGTTCGACAGCTCACCGCGCATACTGATTTCTTTGGTTTTGGTGACGAGATTTGGAAATCTGAGAACCCTGCTCAGACGCTTCTTGCGTTCCGCAAAGCGATGGAAGGTTAGTCGGTTAAAACGCCCGCCTTTTCCAAACCAGAACGCACCGAAATTTCAAGATCCCGAGCAAGGACTTTGCGGTCGTTGTAATCTGCGACCTTAACAGGCGCGTGATAAACTAAGGTCACAGACCCTTGCTTGCGCGCTGACAGTGTGTCGAGCAAGTGAGGACCAAAGTCCATGTCGCCCCACCAACCATATTGACGCGGATCTTCTCCCGCCGCCGCGCGATAGATGACCGAGACAGGTTGAATTGCGAGCGTCGATCGCAGCGCATCATCAAAGAATGCAGCAAAAAGTGTCGGCTTGAACGAAAGGACGCGCAGCCCATCGGTGGAGGTTCCTTCTGGGAAGAAGAGCAACTTATGACCTGCCGTCAAACGCTCTTTGAAGATTGCGATTTGTTTTGCAGCCTCTCGTGGATCGCGGCGAATAAAGACGGTTCCGGTGGCTCGAGCAAGCCAGCCAATCCCCGGCCAACTCGCCACTTCGGCTTTAGATACAAAGTAGATGCGCTTGCGGCCATTTAAGGCAAAAATATCCAGCCAGCTCGAGTGGTTGGCAACCACCGCTCCTGGCCCTTTCATCGGGGTGCCTTCTACGTGATACCCTATCCCAAGGATGCGAAACGCATTTAAACAGACAAACTGGGTGATAAATGGCGTTATCGGACGCTTTACCCCGAAAATCGGCCTCTCAACTAGCCGTGTAAGCAGCAAAAGGATCAGAGAGCCAAAGACAAGTATACCAAGGGGAACGCCGCGCAAAATCACCCTAACCCACCCCATTGGACCAATCGGGTTGTGTTTGGGCTGATCGCCGGGGTTCCATGTCATACTCATGCAAAATTCCTTTTGGTGTAAATCGCGCGCTGGCTCTCGTTCATGCGCGCTACATCTAGGATCAAAAGAACATCAGTCGAATTAAAGTCGCGATCAACGAAGGCACCATCTCCAACGAAACCGCCAAGTCGTAAATAAGCCTTGATTAACGAAGGCACCTTTAACATCGCCGAACGACGATCCTCTACGGGTTTCAAAAGTTCAGTGTAGCCAATAGCGCTCTGCCCGATTGCTGCAGCGCGAAGGTCCGTGGGTGCGCGGTGGCGTTCGCTCAGCACAGCCAAAGATGGCCCAATCGTCGCAATATCCGTGCCTTGGAAAGACGCGGTTCCAAAAAGGATTTCCGTATCAGTTGCCAACACATAATCAGATACAGCTGACCAAAGCATCAGCATCCCGTGGCCTCCACGATAGTCGGGATGCAAGCAAGAACGACCTAATTCCAGCACTTTGCGGCCCGAAGATAAGATAGGAGAAAGATCAAACTCGGCCTCGGAATAGAACCGACCCGCTGTCTCGGCGCAGGTTCGATCCATCAATCGATAGACACCAACAACCTCGCCTCGGTCTTTGAGCAGAAGGTGCAATGCGTGTTCATCGAACTGATCTCGTTCGATCTGTTTGACGTGATCGACGCCGTTGCCTTTGCTTCCAAATTCGCGAACGAAAACGTCATAACGCAGCCGAAGGGCCGCCAAATGATCGGCTTCACTTTCAGCAAATCCTACGCTGAATTTTGGGGATGCTTTATTCATCTCTAATATATGACGATATTATTCAGAGTTGACGAATTGTTAACTTTATCCATCAATGATTGCATTCGATCACATTCGAACAATCAAGAGCATGACACGAGAGCCATCAATAACAACTTTGCCCTCATCCGGAAAATTTACCGTGATGCGGCCTTTGATGTTGGATTGGACCTGCCCCACGCCCCATTCGGGACAGTCTGGGTGCCGGACCAACATTCCTGGCTCAAGGATCGAATTTAGCTCATTCATTGCCATCTCGCGGATTGGGACAAAGCATGTATGACGACACACTCACATCTTTGATCGGGTCTCGCATCTGTCACGACCTCGTAAGCCCACTTGGTGCCATCGGCAAGGGAGTTGAACTTATGGGGATGACTGGCGCGTCTTCTGGTCCAGAAATGGACCTCATCACCCAAAGTGTCCAGCACGCAAACGCGAAACTCGCGTTTTTTCGGTTTGCCTTTGGCGCGCATGGGGAGACATTGATCAAGCCTGCCGAGATCCGACGCATCGCAAAGGATTATGCACAAGATGGGAAAACAAGGCTCACTTGGTCGATAGAGACCCCGCTTAGCCGCTCGCACACACGGCTCGTGCTTCTTGGGTTGCTCTGCCTTGAAAATGCGCTTCCCTATGGCGGTGAGATCGACGTCTCAAAGACCGGCGAAGTGTTCTGCCTACGTGCAACAAGCGAGCGTATTCTCTGGAACGAGCCGCTTTGGAAACGTCTGTATACTCGAAATATAACTGACCTATCGGCGGCTCAGGTTCAGTTTGGGCTTTTGGCCATTGGATTACCGCAGCTCGGGCTTCACGCCACAATCGTAGGAGACGAGACGGAGCGTGTTCTCCGCCTCGCACCTGCTTGACGTTTAGGCGCGGATCGTGCCGTTACCGCGCACGAGATACTTGAAACTCGTGAGTTGTTCGACACCGACAGGGCCGCGCGCATGCATCTTGCCCGTCGCAATACCGATCTCTGCTCCCATCCCAAATTCGCCACCATCCGCGAACTGAGTTGAAGCGTTGTGCATCAAAATTGCGCTATCAATTTCGTTGAAGAAGCGTGAGACGACGATAGGATCTTCAGCGATCACACAATCGGTGTGGTTTGAACTGTATGTCTGAATATGCTCGATTGCGCCGCCAATCCCATCAACAATCTTGGCAGCAATATCCATATCAAGATACTCGCGCCCCCAATCCTCGTCCGTTGCGGCATCGGTGCCATTTAGCCCCTCGCCCGCATGGACGCGAACGCCCTTGTCCATGAGCGCCTTGATAAGGTCCGCCCCCAACGTTTCGGCAATATCTCTGTCTATCAAGAGACATTCTGCGGCACCACAGATCCCTGTGCGCCGTGTTTTTGCATTGAGAACGATCTTGATTGCCTTTTCTACTTCGGCCGATTTATCGACATAGATATGCACGATACCTTCGAGGTGAGCAAAAACCGGAACACGCGCTTCACTTTGCACCAAACCGACAAGACCTTTGCCGCCGCGCGGGACGATAACGTCAATGAACTCAACAGCATGAAGCATTGCCTGAACTGCAGCACGGTCACGAGTGGGGATGAGCTGAACGCAATCCGCAGGTAGGTTTGCTTTGACGACACCATCAACGATGCATGCGTGAATAGCCCGTGATGAGTGGAAGCTCTCCGAACCTCCGCGCAAGATTACGGCGTTCCCAGCCTTGAGGCAAAGCGCAGCCGCATCAGCAGTAACATTCGGGCGGCTTTCGTAAATGACGCCGATGACGCCAAGCGGAGTGCGCACGCGTTGAATATTAAGGCCTGTGGGACGATCCCAATCCGCAATCACATCGCCAACAGGATCACGGAGTTCTGCAACTGCGCGCAGACCGTCAACAATCCCCCGAAGACGGTCTTCGTCGAGCATCAAACGATCAAGCATCGCCGCCGACAGCCCCTTTTCCTGACCGTATTCCATGTCCTTCATATTGGCTTCGATGATGTCGTAGCGGCCTTTCCATACGGCCTCGGCAGCGCCGACAAGAGCGGCGTGTTTGCGTTCAGCCGTTGCGGTCGCAAGAACCAATGCCGCAGAGCGAGCACGCGTACCGATATCCTTCATCATTTCAGGAATATTGACGCTGTCCGTCATGACACTCTCCTTAAATTACCATGTCGTCACGGTGGATAAGCGCGGCTCGTCCTTCGTAACCTAAAATCGTCTCAATCTCTGCTGAGCGGCGTCCCATAATCAATCGCGCTTCGGCTGCAGTATAACGCGCAAGCCCAATGCCAAGGTGCTCGCCAGTCGTGCCTAGAATTTCAATAGGGTCTCCGCGGCCGAATTGACCGTTGACCGAAGTCACGCCAGCGGGAAGAAGGCTCTTGCCGTTCTGAAGCGCAGTCACCGCACCAGCATCAAGATGAACGCTTCCCTTGGGTTTCATAGACCCAATCCAACTCTTGCGCGCGTCTTTGGGATCAACATGTGCCTTGAACCAAGTGCAATTTGCGCCATTTTCGAGCGCGGTCAGAGGGTTGATGGTCGATCCTAAAGTGATCGCCATATCACAACCCGCGTCAGTTGCCATCCGTGCGGCCAAGAGCTTAGTGATCATGCCACCCTTTGACAGACCTGAAACGCCCTCACCGGCCATCGCTTCGATCTCGGGCGTGAGACGCTCTACCACATCAAAACGTGTCGCCTCAGGATCAATGTTTGGGTTGCCGCTATAAAAACCGTCTACATCAGAAAGCAAAATGAGCTGGTCGGCACCGACGGTAACCGCGACCTGCGCCGCAAGTCTATCGTTGTCACCATATCGGATTTCATCCGTCGCAATCGTGTCGTTCTCATTCACAATCGGCGTCACACCGAGCGACAACAATGTCTCCATCGTTGCGCGTGAATTCAGGTAACGGCGGCGATCCGCGCTATCTTCGAGCGTCACCAAAACTTGCCCCGTGACGATGCCCAATGGCGCTAGAACTTCCTCATAGGCACGAGCAAGGCGGATTTGACCGACAGCCGCCGCCGCCTGAGATTGTTCAAGCGCAAGGTTGCCCTTGGGAAGCCCAAGTACTCCGCGCCCTAAAGCGATCGAGCCAGACGAAACGAGCACAACGTCTGTTCCACGCGCCCTAATCCGCGCCACATCTTCGGCAAGTGAGATAAGCCAGTCCTGACGCAGGGCACCAGTTTCACGATTTACAAGAAGAGCGGAACCGATTTTGACAACAAGCCGTTTGGCTTCACTTAGGGTTGCCAAGGTGCATCCTCCTCATCGCCCGCACGTTCTGCGGCGCGGCCTGCTTCAATCTCACGGCGCAAGGCGCGCAAAACATCCGTCACGCCCTCGCTTGATGCGCCTGACATGAGCATCACAGGCTCGCCAGTGGCCTCTTCAAGTTCGGACTTGAGGAAAGCGCGCTCTTCTTCGTCCAGCGTATCGATCTTGTTCAGAACCGTAACCCGAGGTTTGTCCGCAAGGTCGCCACCATAAGCCTCAAGCTCACCGATGATCGTTTCATAATCATTAACGGGATCGCCAGATGTGCCGTCCACAAGATGCAACAGAACTGCACAGCGCTCTACGTGACCAAGAAACATATCGCCAAGGCCGCGACCTTCAGATGCGCCTTCGATCAAGCCAGGAATATCGGCAACTACGAATTCATGGCCGTCAACCGCTACAACGCCAAGGTTCGGAACGAGCGTGGTGAAGGGATAATCCGCAATCTTTGGACGCGCATTCGAAGTCGCCGCTAGAAACGTGGATTTACCTGCGTTCGGCAACCCAAGAAGACCAGCATCGGCGATCAGTTTCAGTCGAAGCCAGATCGTCCGTTCAATCGCTTCTTGACCAGGGTTCGCACGGCGCGGCGCTTGGTTTGTCGCGCTCTTAAAGTGAAGGTTGCCCCAGCCACCATTGCCGCCACGCGCAAGAACAATGCGCTGACCAACTTCGGTCAAGTCCGCGACGACAGTTTCTTCGTCTTCGTCGATAATCTCAGTTCCGACAGGGACGCGGAGAATGATGTCATTACCGCTTGGGCCTGTGCGGCCGCTGCCCATACCCGGACGACCGTTTTCGGCAAAAAAGTGCTGCTGGTAGCGGAAATCGATCAGCGTATTCAGACCATCCACGGCTTCGGCGATGACATCGCCACCGTTGCCGCCGTCACCGCCGTCAGGGCCACCGAACTCAATGAACTTTTCTTTTCGGAAGGACACGCATCCGTTCCCGCCCGCGCCAGAGCGAATGTAAACTTTTGCCAGATCTAGGAACTTCATGTGTCGTACTTTCAATAAAAACTTAGGTCGTTGCAGTAGTCTATTCAGCGGCGCTTCTCAAGGTGCGGCTTTGCGCGCTTTGATCCAAACAGCAAAAAGGCCACCGATTGTGCGGCGGCCCTTAGGAATTTCCATCGGGGCCAGCCATATGCCGCCCCGTCAATCGCGAATTACCGCGCCATCTTGAGCGTATAGGTCCAAGTTGGGACTTTTGCCTTGCGAGCAACCGAATATGCCTCGGCGTCTCCCAAATACTCAAAGCCACAGTTGGTCAGGACACGCGCCGAGCCAGGCGCGTCTTGGAAAACCTCAGCAAAGAGCGTTGCCGCGCCATGTGGATTTGCCTCAACCATCGCATGAACGGCGGCAGTCGCAACACCCGTATTCCAAAACGCAGGTGCGACCCAATAGAAGATCTCACTCTGACCACGGTCCATACGCTCGAGGCTGATGATCCCCATGACTTCCGAGGACCCAAAGTCAGAGCCATCAATGACCCAAACGTCTTCGGTACGCTCTTCTTTTTGAGCACGTGAAACGAAGGCTTCGGTCGTTCCAGGCGGAAGAGGATGCGGGATCGAGCGCGTACCAAGTGCGACACGCTTATCCGCCGCATACATAGAAATGAGGCCAGCATCAGATTTGCGAAGCGGGCGCATAACAAAGCGCTCAGCTGCGATCACAGGCTGCGACCAAGTTTTATCCAACATGTGCTTTCCTCCTCGAAAAGCTAACGACGCTTGTCCCACTCCCATTAGACGTTGCGTGCAAACTATTTATGTCACTGATCCAAAACAAAAAGGGGACCGGCTATGCCGATCCCCGATTTTTTTAAACCTTAAGGGTTTCGGCTTATTCAGCGGCCTCCGCCACTGGGAGAACCGAAATAAAGGTGCGGCCTTTGAGGCCAGTGTGGAACTTTACAGCACCGTTAGCAGTTGCAAAGAGAGTGTGATCTTTGCCCATGCCTACGTTCTGACCAGCCCAAACTTTGGTGCCGCGCTGACGAACGATGATGTTGCCAGCAACAACTACTTCACCACCGAATTTCTTAACGCCGAGACGACGACCAGCGGAGTCACGACCGTTACGGGATGAACCGCCTGCTTTCTTGTGTGCCATTGGGGATTACTCCTCTACTTTGGCAGCTGCTTTCTTTGCAGCCGGCTTTTTCTTCGGGGCAGCTTCGACGACCTTAGTCGCAGCGCCGATAGCAGCTTTAACGCCCGATTTGTCTGCACCCGACTCAACGATGTCGGTGATGCGAACGAGGGTCAGTTGCTGACGGTGACCACGAGTACGCTTGGAGCCGTGCTTACGACGACGCTTTACGAAGCTGATGGTCTTTTCGCCTTTGATCTGGTCGATCACTTCAGCCTGAACGCCGGCGCCTGCAACAAGCGGAGCACCAACGGTCGAACCGATCATGAGAATCTCGTTGAACTGGATTGTGTCGCCAGCTTCGGCGGCCAGTTTCTCGACACGCAGCACGTCGCCTGCAGCGACTTTGTACTGTTTGCCGCCGGTTTTGATAACCGCAAACATATGATATTCCTTCATTTTCCGCGTCGTCAGGTCCCTCTTGCGAGGCGTTCGTTGCACCGAAGTGCTACCCTTTGACAGCGCGCCCATTTGGGCGAGATTTTCAAGTGTCTCAGCAGAAGATCTGCCAAGATGGCGGCTTATCGTTAAATTATCTTCAAAAGTCAACAGCCATTAGGGGTTTGGCCAAGGATGATCAGTTATCCCCCTCAGAGTTCTGATTGCTTCATCCGAGCCGCCGCAGCCGCCCCAACTGCACGATTGAGCGCATTGAAGAGATCATCATAGGCAACAAAAAGCGCCTTATTGAGTGCCCTGCCCGGCTCGGTCTTGCTAAAGGCGATGTAATTTTCAAGGTCACTTTCAGTCAAAGGGCTGTAAGCGAGGTTCAAAAAGCCATAGATCCATTCCGTCGTAGACGCCCGAATTTCGCCCTCTTGATTGGCAACATCACTTAGCAGCGTGTCCGCAGTGGTTTGTCCCTCAAAAGCTCCATTATCGAGAAGCCCCATAAAGAATGAATAATTGCCATTCATTCCCCCGACCACGTTCATCTCAATAAGATCATTGACCTCAACGAATTCTTGGATGAGTGCCATTTTTGGACTCGGGTCAATAAGTGCCTCCGCACCAGAGGCTTTGGCCGCATCTGAAACCGCATCATCGAGCATCGCGCTGCGCGCAGCGACTTCAAGCTGAACAATCCGCGATCCTGGTTCAGCTTCAAAATAAGCGGAGATCGCGGCGATATCCTCACCCTCAAGCTCTTGCGCGAAAGCACTAATCAAGTGCTCGCGCATCCAGTCTGCTCGATAAATCGTTTGAAGTTGCGTGTCCCAAGCAGGATCGCCAGAACCAAAGAACATCTCGGCGATATTCTCGCCGTAGGCAAAGCTCTCTTGCCGCATCACTTCGACGATTTCATCCTGCCCAAGAAGTGTGAAGAGAGCCTCAACTTCGGGCGAACTAACCTCGGCAGCTAATGGTGTAGCCAGCACACAAGACAATGCGACGCCGCGAACAAAATTCTTCATATGCAAATCTCCCGAACTCCTCATTATAGTAGTGGGCTATGAAGGCACTTCCAAGCAAATGACAAAGAGTTCAGCGCCTTGGAGATAGTTTTCGCACAAATTTGTAAATTACCTCTTGCACCCGTTTCTAGGTATCAGTAAACGCCCCTCACCAAGATCGCGGAGAGGTGCCGGAGCGGTCGAACGGGGCGGTCTCGAAAACCGTTGTGGGTGCAAGCCCACCCAGGGTTCGAATCCCTGTCTCTCCGCCATTATCCCTACATTTAGAGACATCTTTCAGGGTACAACCTGCTGATTTCCCTCATCTATTCGGCTTTCGAGCCTTATCCGAGAGGAAGTCCTGATGACCAGATTGCTGACCAATTCGATTCCCTACACGTTTGTGCGTTATGGCTATTTTTACTACTCGAGGCGTGTCCCAAGGGACCTTAGAGATCACTATTCAAGCCCTCGCATCGTCATCGGGCTAAAAACACGTTCTCCTCAAAAAGCTAGAATGCTGGCAAATTCGGCTTCAGCAGGACTGGAGGGCTATTGGAGTCAGATAAGATTATCCCGTCCAAATGTGATCGGACTGCATCTCGTCAAATCCCCTGCTGTTCATTCCTATCAGCAGGGCCGCATTGAGCCTCAGACAGAGAATCCTGCTGAGCCTTCCCCGACCATGTCGGAAGCACTGCAGCTTTACCTCGACCTGAAGGGCAAAGGCCGCCCGAAGACCTTTGAGGCTTCCTCTAGAAGAGCCTGCAGTTATGTCTTTGAGATTGCTGGCGATAAGCCCCTCTCGAGTTATGCCCGAACAGATGCATTGAAGCTGCGAGATCATCTTGTGGATCGAGGTCTAACTGGCTCATCCGTCACACGGAACTTTTCCTACATCAAAGCGATCTTCAACTTCGCCTGTTCAGAGTTGGCATTAGACCTGCGGAACCCTTTCATTGGTGTCTTTCACGACCGCAAAGCAGGTGTCGTTGAACGTCAGCCGATCCCAATCGAGGCAATAAGGTTAGTGCAGGATAAGTGTCACCAGATCGATGATGACATTCGATGGCTGATAGCACTCGTCTCGGACACGGGAATGCGGCTTGCAGAGGCTGCTGGTCTAAGCCGAATAGATTTCATCGACCTTGATGGTCCTATTCCGAACATTCGCCTGAAGCCACATCCTTGGCGCCAGTTAAAGACCGTTAGCAGTGAACGCTTGATCCCACTTGCAGGCGAAGCGTTGTGGGCTGCTAAAAGGGTGATGGCGCAAGAACCTGTCTATGAGTTTGCCTTTCCAAGATACAATCGAGGCGCATCTACTTCAGCTGGTTCAGCAAGTGCTGCCCTAAACAAGTGGCTGCGAGACTATGTTCCAAGGGGCTGCACGATGCATAGCTTCCGTCACTCTATGAGGGACAGGCTTAGAGCAGTGGAATGTCCTAGTGAGATCGCTGATCAGATTGGAGGATGGACTGCAGGTTCAGTTGGTC
>JAYPUF010000018.1:0-32823 GCA_038133925.1 Marivivens sp.
CCTTGAAGACTTCTTTGATCGACGCATAGCCGATGAAGTTTTCGCGGATTTCCGCAGACAGAAGGCCCGAAGCAGCGGCTTTGATGTCGTCTACGAGGTCATAGATGACCGAGTAATAACGAATTTCGACGCCTTTTTGGTTCGCGGTGTTGCGAGCCGAGGCATTCGCACGAACGTTAAAGCCGATAACCGGAGCGCCAGAGGCTTCTGCAAGACCGATGTCGGTTTCGGTAATTGCACCAACGCCATAGTGAAGAACGCGGACGCGGACTTCGTCGTTACCAATCTTTTCCATAGCCTGAACGATTGCTTCGGCAGAGCCTTGAACGTCTGCTTTGACAAGGATCGGAAGCTCGGACACGTTTTGGTCAGCCTTAGCCTTGGCCATCAGCTGATCAAGCGTCGTTGCAGCACCGGCAGCAGCGCGCTTTTCACGAGCGCTGTGCGCACGGTAGTCAGCGATTTCACGAGCCTGAGCTTCGGTATCAACAACGTTGAGAACGTCGCCAGCCTCGGGCGTACCATTAAGACCAAGAACTTCGACCGGTACCGACGGGCCAGCCTCGTCTACGCGGTCGCCCTTATCGTTGATGAGAGCGCGGACTTTACCCCACTGTTCACCTACGACGAAGATGTCTCCACGCTTGAGGGTACCGTTCTGCACGAGAACGGTCGCAACCGGTCCACGGCCGACGTCAAGCTGAGCTTCGATCACTGCACCAGAAGCGGCACGATCAGGGTTTGCTTGAAGTTCAAGGATTTCCGCCTGAAGCGCGATGGCTTCGAGGAGGTTATCAAGGCCGAGACGGGTCTTAGCCGAGACTTCAACAGTCTGAACATCGCCGCCCATTTCTTCCACAACAACTTCGTATTGAAGAAGGTCGGTACGAACCTTTTGCGGGTTGGCATCGGGCTTGTCACATTTGTTGATCGCGACAATCATCGGGACCTTGGCAGCCTTGGCGTGGTTAATTGCTTCGACGGTCTGCGGCATGACGGCGTCGTCAGCAGCAACCACGAGAACAACGATGTCAGTCACCTGAGCACCGCGGGCACGCATCGAGGTAAACGCAGCGTGGCCAGGGGTGTCGAGGAACGACAGCACGGCGCCCGACTCGGTCGTGACCTGATAGGCGCCGATGTGTTGGGTGATGCCACCGGCTTCACCCGAAACAACGTTTGCCTGACGGATCGCGTCAAGAAGCGAAGTCTTACCGTGGTCAACGTGACCCATGATGGTGATGACCGGCGGACGTGACTGAAGGTCTTCTGCTTTGTCCTCGACAAGATCAATCGCCTGCTCAACGTCGGCATCTGACACACGCGACACGCGGTGTCCGAATTCCTCAATGATGAGTTCGGCGGTGTCAGCGTCGATTGTCTGGTTTTGGGTCGCCATGATGCCGTTCTGCATCAGCGCCTTGACCACATCAGCCACACGTTCAGCCATACGGTTGGCAAGTTCAGCAACCGTGATTGCTTCTGGCAACTGTACGTCACGGACAACCTTTTCACGCTCTTGCTGTCCGCCCATCGCCTTTTGGCGCGCACGTTCCTGCTTGCGCTTCATGGATGCCATGGAACGCTGACGGCCACCTTCACCACCCGACAGGGCTTCGTTCAGTGACAGCTTGCCCGAGCGACGGCCATCATTTTCACGTCCCGGCTTTGCTTTGACAACGCGTTCTTGGCGACCACCGGCGTCACGCTCGCGGTCAACCTTACGGGACACACCTGCGCTACGATCTTCGCTTTCGGTTTCGTTCGCTTTGCGAGCAACAGGCGCAGGCTTTGCAGGAGCAGCTTTAGGAGCCGCTGCCGCAGCAGCTTCAGCTGCACGGGCCTTTTCTTCCGCTTCCTTGCGCTTACGCTCTTCTTCTTCGCGAGCCTTAAGTGCTTCTTCGCGCTCACGCTCTTCACGTTCCTTGGCCTCAGCCTCGGCACGGCGACGCTCACGCTCTTCTTCACGGGCCTTCTCGTCAGCTTCACGCTGTGCAGCTTCTTCAGCTTCCCGCGCCTTTGCAAGCGCGAGTGCCTTCATGCGGCGCTCGAGTTCGGCATCCGTAATACCAGCGGGACGCTTGGAAGGATCACCAGCTACGGGGCTTGCGCCGCCAGTCGTGGGCTTAGCCGCACCGGGCTTGGGGACTACAACGCGTTTGCGCTTAGTCTCCACCACGACGTTCTTGGTGCGCCCATGGCTAAAGCTTTGCTTTACGTTTCCGCTGTTGGAACCGCCACGCAGACCAAGGGTTTTTTTACCGTCGTTATCGCTCATCTAGCTTCTTTTTCCTTTCCGGCAGCGCCCTTGCCGCCGTCAATTTCGCGCAAGCCTTTCAGCTTTGCGGCTTCCTCTACTACACGATCGCTGAGTCCGCCAGCCGCGAGAGCGCCATGTATCACACTTTGACGCCCAAATGCCAAACCCAATTCCTCAGAGCTCATGCAATCGAAATAACGGGCGCCCTCTGGCGTCCAAAGTTTTGCTTTGCCGCGGTCAGAACCGTCGCTGGCTTGGAGAAGAACGCGAACACGTTCATTTCCTGCGAGCCAACTTTTGACCTTTTCAAAACCACAAACGGCAAGACCGGCTTTGCGCGCCAAAGCAATAAGGTCGACGACACGGCGCGCGACTTGGCGCTCCACCTCAATGACCAGATTATCGGGCACCGTAACCGGCGATTTAGCAGAACGCGCAAATTGACCGCGTCCTGCTTTTTCTAGGATATCACGGCTTGCAGTAACCCACATGCCGCGACCCGGAAGTTTTTCAAGCACATCAGGCACAACAGAGCCGTCAGGACCGACCACAAAACGGATCAGTCCTTGCTTGGGCTGGACATCGCCAGTGACGATGCACTTGCGTTCTGAGTCCGCGCCCGAGTCGTTATGTTTGCCACCACGTGCCATTTTTCAAGCCCTCGAGGCGATTAAGCCTCTGACTCCTCTTCGGTTTCTTCTTCATCGCCTTCAAGCTCGGTCGGGTCGACCCAGCCAAGAACGACGCGAGCCGTCATAACGAGGTCCTGAGCTTCTTCGAGGCTTACTTCGAACTTCTCAAGGATACCGTCGTCTTTCACGCGCTCACCGTTCACGGTGGTCCAGCCACCAGCGAGTTCCCAGTCAGCGCAGGTTGCGAAGTCTTCAAGCGTCTTCACGCCGTCTTCTGCAAGGGCTTCGATCATCTGCGGCGTCAAGCCTTCGAATTCGAAGAGGCTGTCCTCTACGCCAAGCTCGCGAGCACGCTCAATTGCTTTGCGGTTCTGTGCTTCGAGAACGTCGCGTGCGCGAGCCTGAAGCTCTTCTGCGGTGCTTTCGTCTACGCCATCGATGACGAGAAGTTCGTCGAGTTCGACGTAAGCGACTTCTTCAAGGTTGGTGAAACCTTCGGAAACGAGAAGCTGCGCAAAGAATTCGTCGAGATCCAGCGCTTCCATGAAGAGTTTGGTACGAACTTCGAATTCTGCCTGACGACGCTTGGACTCGTCCTCTTCGGTCATAATATCGATATCAAGACCGGTAAGCTGCGAAGCGAGGCGCACGTTCTGACCGCGACGACCGATTGCAAGCGAAAGCTGCTCGTCAGGGACGACAACCTCGATCTTACCAGCTTCGTCGTCGAGAACGACTTTGGAAACTTCAGCAGGCTGAAGCGCGTTCACGAGGAAGGTCGGTACGTCTTCGTTCCACGGAATGATGTCGATCTTTTCGCCCTGAAGCTCGTTTACAACGGCCTGAACGCGGCTACCGCGCATACCGACGCAAGCGCCGACGGGGTCGATCGAGTTATCATAGGAAACAACAGCGATCTTAGCACGGGAACCAGGATCACGAGCAACGGCTTTGATCTGGATAACGCCCTCATAGATTTCCGGCACTTCCATCTTGAAGAGCTCTGCCATGAACTCAGGCGCGGTACGCGAAAGGAAGATCTGCGGACCACGAGGTTCGCGGCGCACGTCTTTGATATAGCAGCGGATGCGGTCGCCAGGACGATAGCTTTCGCGGCCGATCTTTTCGTTGCGGCGCAGGATCGCTTCGCCAGCGCCTACATCAACGATGACGTTGCCGTACTCTTCGCGCTTAACCTGAGCATTGATGATCGTGCCAGCACGGTCTTTGAATTCTTCGTACTGCTTGTCACGCTCTGCTTCGCGAACTTTCTGAAGGATGACCTGCTTTGCCGACTGAGCAGCAATACGGCCCAATTCCACGGGAGGAACTTCTTCAGAGTAGATGTCACCGATCTCAGGGTTCGCCATATATTGCTTGGCTTGCTCGACGGTCATCTCCGCTTGGTAGTTTTCGAGATCCTCGTCAGCAACGACGCTACGCACACGCGTAAAAGTCGCCTTGCCGGTGCGGCGATCAATGGACACACGGATGTCCATTTCAGAGCCGTAACGGCTCTTGGCGGCACGTGCGAGCGATTCTTCCATCGCTTCAACGACGAGATTGGGGTCGATCCCCTTCTCGCGGGCAACCGCTTCGGCGGTCTGCAAAAGCTCTAGCTGGTTAGCAGAGGTAATGGCCATCAGTTCGTCTCCTCATCGCCATCAATGATGGTCTCAACTTGGTCAAATTGGGCTTCGTCGATTTGGCCCGCATCCTTACGTCCACGAAGAACGTCACGAATAAGCTCGTCGGTCAGAACAAGCTTGGCATCCGACAACCACTCGAATTTCAATCCGATGGTGATGTCTTCGCCTTGCTCATCCAGTTCGATCAACACTTCGTCGCCTTCGGTCCCACGAAGGGTGCCCTTAAAGCGGCGGCGTCCGTCGATCAGGTCGGTGGTCTCGATCTTGGCAACATAGCCGTCCCAAAGATCGAAATCCTTAAGACGAGTCAAAGGACGGTCGATACCTGGGCTCGAAACTTCAAGCGCATAGGCATCAACAATCGGGTCCTCGACGTCAAGCAATGCCGAGACGGCATTCGAAATATCAGCGCAGTCATCAACCTCGATGGTGCCATCGGGGCGCTGCGCCATAATTTGGAGCGTGGATTCCTTGCCGGTCATTACGCGAATGCGCACAAGCTCGAACCCCATATCAGTGATGACTGGGTCGATGATCTCGGCAATTCGGCGGTCAATGGCCGCTTTGGCAATTAGATCGTTCATGGTCTCTTCAAGCACAAAAAAACGGGCGCGCGGCCCGTCGATGTTTCCCGGTGGAGCGTTGAACCGTGGTCCGCAGCGCCGCTGTTGAGGTGCGTATACGCCTCACTCCTGAAAACTGCAAGGCTTTATGCAGACCACCAGCGCTCGGCCATACGGGCGCTGTCCATGTCGAAAAGATTCCCAATCGTTGAGGGTGTGCCGACACGATTGCTCGTCGCTTGAAGAAACGGAGCAAAGGCAGGAATAACGGCAGGACCATGATCACGAAGCAGAACTTGTAGTTCGTAATACATCTCACGGCGCAAATCGCTGTCGAGCTCGGAGCGCGCGGCGGCCACGAGATCTTGAAAACGGTCAGGACCCCAGCCTTGGGTATTCCAAGGCATATTCACACCGTAAGCAGAAGAAAGCATCCAGTCTTCGGTGGCGCGACCAGACCATGTCGCAGTATTCCAGCCAGTTTGCGCTTCGGAGGATACGTTAATTGCGATTCCCGCTTTGGATGCGCTTGCTTGGAAGAGAAGTGCGCTTGCCTCGGCCTCGTTCCCGTCACGTGGATCGAAGCCAAGATCAATCTGCAATCCACTCAGTCCAGCTTGACGAAGGTGGAATTCCGCACGGTCGGGATCATAGGCGACAGGTACGATATCATTGGCGAAGAACTGGTTAGCGGGGCCAATGGGCGAATCGCTGGCGACTGAGCCGTATCCACCGAGGACATCATTCACGAGCGCAATGCGATCCAACCCGTGTTTGAGCGCCATTTTTACATCGTGATCCATGAAGGGCCCAGCGCGGGAAATCATAGAAAACGAGATATGCCTGTTGCCGCTTACCGATTGCAGTTTAACTGCAGGGCTATTGGCGATTCGTTCAGCGGCAGAGGCAGGCACCGCGTTGATTGCGTCCACTTTGCCCATCATAAGAGCAGAGACACGACGCGATGCATCATTCATCGCGACATACTCAATCTCATCGAAAAAACCCGCGCTTTCGCCCTTGTAATGGTCTTTGACGCGCGTGGCGATGAGCCGTTCGCCGGGCGTGAAATGCTTTACACGATAGAGACCCGTGCCATTTCCCGTTTCAATTGCTCCCACAATATCCGACGCTGGATAAATGATGAGGTGATAATCGGACATGAGATACGGGAAGTCAGCATTTCCGTGCTTGAGTTCAAACCGAACCTGATGCGTCCCCAGTTTCTCTATATGGTCAACTTCGCTCATGATCGGAGCAGCGGGTGATGGCTGGTTTTTGTGCATCAAAAGCGAGGCAATGACGTCCTCTGCCGAAAACGCTTTTCCATCATGGAAATGGACGCCTTTGCGTAGTTCAAAGGTCCAAATACGCGCGTCCGCACTCGCTCCCCAATGCGTTGCGAGCTCGCCTATGAGCGAACCATCAGCACCCACTTCGGTCAGGGTATCGAAGACGGCGCCAGATGCAGCTGCCATCATGAAAGGACCAGAATGAGTGCGGCCGTCCCAGCTATCCATCGGGGAGGCGCCCGATAGCGCGGCTGTTAGCTTTCCGCCCCGAGACCGTGCGCGCGCAGGCATCCCTGACACCGCGAGCAAAGCTGCGGCGACACCTGACTGCAAAAGCCTACGTCTACCAAGGGGCGTCAACTGTTCCTCCATTTCGAAAAAACAGGTTGCGCAGATTCCATGTGGGTTACAAGGGCTTCGTGATCAAATGGACCGAAGTCGATCCATAATGCGAACCAAAGCGTCTGCGATTCCCGGCTCGGACAGCGCGTGCCCAGCCAAAGGGATCAGATCAAGACGAGCACCGGCCCAAAGGCGCGAAAGTTCAAAGGCAGATGTCGGGGGGCAAATCATGTCGAAGCGACCCTGCACGATATAGCCGGGAATATGTGCGATTCTTTCCATATTCGAAAGGATTTGTTGGCCTTCACTTAGGAAACCACCATTCACAAAGTAATGGTTTTCAAGCCGCGCAAATGCACGGGCGTAGTCTGACGGAGGCTCGCCGCCGAATCCATGCGAGTCGATTGACGCAAGTGCATTTTCCCATTGGGCCCATGCACGCGCGAACCGTAGTTCTGTCGGAATGTCGCCAGAGAAAAGTCGCTTGTGATAAGCGCCAATAAGATCGTCGCGCTCTTCTGGTGGAACGAGGCTAACAAAGCGGCTCCAGAGATCGGGCCAGAATTTCCCTGCACCACCACCATAGAACCAATCTAGCTCTGGCTTGGTCATTAGGAAAACACCACGCAAGACGAGTGCCTTGACGCGATCGGGGTGTGCCTGCGCATAGACGAGCGAGAGCGTTGCACCCCAGCTGCCGCCAAATGCGATCCATTGTTCGATCCCAAGTGTTTCGCGGATCAACTCAGCGTCTGCGACGAGATCCCAAGTTGTATTATTCTCAACCGATGCATGGGGACGAGAGCGCCCACATCCACGCTGATCAAAAAGCACAACTCGATAAACGGTTGGATCGAAAAAGCGACGCATCATCGGGCTGCAACCGCCACCTGGGCCGCCATGAAACACAACCACTGGAACACCATCTGGTCGACCGACTTGCTCGACATAAACCCTGTGGCCGTCACCAACATCCAACATCCGCTGGTCGAACGGGTCGATCGGCGGATATAGGTGCGGCACACTGCGCTTTTGACCAGAGAATTTATCCATGTACGAACTATATAATGAGTTGTGCAGAGTTGCCATCACCCTCAGACAAACAATCGGAGCGAATTATGTCCGTTGAAACTCAGACCACCGTTGACGCAAACGAGATCGCCAAGTTCGAAGCAATGGCGGCCGAATGGTGGGACTTAGAGGGGAAGTTCAAGCCGCTCCACATGATGAACCCCGTTCGTCTGAGCTATATCACTGATCAAATTGCAGCGGAGTTCGGGCGCGATCTTGCTGCTGAAAAGCCATTTGAGGGCATCCGCATTCTCGATATCGGTTGCGGCGGTGGCTTGCTTTGCGAACCGATGGCGCGACTTGGAGCTACAATTGTCGGAGCGGATGCCGCCGAACGAAATATTCCAGTGGCAAAGATACACGCCGAACAATCGGGCTTGGATATTGATTATCGCCATACGACAGCAGAGGCGCTCGCCGCAGCGGGTGAGCAGTTTGACGTGGTTCTCAACATGGAAGTCGTTGAACATGTCGCAGATCCGCTAGCGTATCTCACGGCTTGTCAGCAACTTTTGAAGACCGGTGGGCTACATCTCTGCTCGACGATCAACCGAAATCCAAAGAGCTTTGCGGTAGCGATTTTGGGGGCAGAATATGTGATGCGTTGGCTGCCCAAAGGAACCCACGAGTGGAATAAGTTCATTACACCAGACGAGCTTTTCGACCTGATGCGCCGCGCTGGGCTCGATCCTGTAGATCGCAAGGGTTACGTCTTTAACCCGGTTCTATGGAGCTGGCGTATCTCTGAAAAAGACCTTTCGGTGAACTATGTGACCGCCGCGATCAAACGTTAATCGTTTTCGCTTAGCTGAACACGAAGCTCGCGCAGGACAGGGATAACAGAGCGGACTTTGTCCGCCCCAACCTGATTGACCATATTCGAAATGATGGGCGTCATTGCGGCAAGGGCGGCATCTCTTGCTGCCTGTCCAGATGGACTAATCGAAACCATCTTGCGTCGGGCATCTTCCCAATCAGGACGGATGTGTACCCAGCCAGCCCACTCCAACTTGCCGAGGGTATTGGTCATTGCGCCACGCGTGAGGTGAAAGGTCTTGGCAAGTTGCGCAGGCGAGCGCTCCTCTCCTGCATGCGCCAGATGGTTCAACACAGAAAAGTGTGAAAGCTCCATTCCCTTAGGCAAAACCTTTGCCACGTTATGGCGCGCAAGCTGATCCACGACAAGGATCTCGCTAAAGAGCGCAACGGCCAAACTATTGGTTTGATTACTCATTCGGGATTATAAAGCTTCTATCATGTTTCAGGCTTGGGATACGTTTACGGGCATTTGCGACTTCTGCCAAATCCAAATCAACAAATAGCGTCCCGCAAGGTTCACCCAGATCAGCAATTACCTCTCCCCAAGGCGAAATCGCCATCGTATGCCCATAAGTTGATCGAACTTTGCCTCTGGTTGTGGAGTGAGTGCCGGTTTGCGCCGAAGCAAGGACATAGCAACCCGTCTCAATCGCGCGCGCTCGGAGCAAAGTCTCCCAATGTGCCTGACCCGTTTGCGGTGAAAATGCCGCCGGAACGAGCAAGATTTCGGCACCCGCCTGCGCAAGGGCGCGATAGAGATATGGGAAGCGGATGTCGTAACAGACCGAGAGACCAAGAGCGCCAAATGTCGTCTGGATAACTTCAGCCCGTTCACCCGGACGATACCCAGAGGATTCGCGATAAACTTCTGTCTCGCTTACTTCAGCATCGAACATATGGATTTTGTCATAACGTGCTTTGATCTCGCCATCTGGATCAATGACGAAAGAGCGGTTCGCAAAACGCCCATCAGTGTCGCCCGTCTTAAGTGCAAGTGAACCCAACGCAAGCCAGACACCCGCATCCTTTGCTTCGCGCTGCATACGGGCAAGAAAAGGGTCGTCCATTTCCAAATTCAGAACGTTTGATTGATGCGTTCGATCCATCGAAACGATGTTCGTAACTTCGGGCGTCAAGACAAAGCCCGCACCATTCGCCACTGCCTCTCGGATGGCTTTGGATACCAAGTCCGAATTTGCGTCTGGGTCGTCAGAGGACGTTATTTGAAGCAAAGCCGCTTTCACGCGAGAAGAGCATCCAGCTTGCCAGCATTTTCGAGAGCGTAGAGATCATCACAGCCACCGACGTGCGTCTCTCCGATGAAAATCTGGGGAACTGTGCGACCACCGTTCGATCGCTCGGTCATCTCGATACGGCGTTCAGGTTCACGGGCCACGTTGATCTCGGTGAATTCTACGCCCTTTTGTACAAGCAAACGCTTTGCGGCGTGGCAGTAAGGGCAGGTCGGGGTCGCATAGACTTCTACGGTTTTCATCTCAAATCCTTTCGGTTCGAGTGGAACCTATGCATTCTTAACCGCGCGAGCCAGAGCCAAGACATAAACTTCTTTGACGCCGACAGACAAAAGGGCATTCGTCGCACTCGTAAGCGTCGCTCCCGATGTAAAAACATCGTCAACAAGGACAACAGAGCGAGCTTTCACACGCGGAATAGCTCTGGCCCTAACTTCAATTGCGTCGCAAAGCGCATCAAAGCGGTCTGAGTCGTTCATATCCTTGAGAATGGGTGTGGCTTTGGTCCGCACAAGTGCATCCAAAAGAAAATCTTTACCACTCCTCTTTCCAAGTTCTTGGGTGAGAAGTGCTGCTTGATTGTAGCGGCGTGACAAGCGACGCCTCCAAAAGAGCGGAATAGGAACGAGCAGAGGATCGACAACTTCTAATTCTGAAAGTTTACGCTCGAGCAAGCCGCCGAATGACCGCGCGATTTCAATTCGGTCCCCGTATTTGAAAGCTAGGATGAGGTTGCGGGTCTTACCGCCATATCGCAGCGCCGAGACACCTCTCCTCCAAGGACGCAGATGTGAGATGCAAGCATCACATTTCTCGTGTTTTTCATCAGAGTGACCTTCCAGTGGCGCACCGCAAAGATCACAGATCAAACCCATGATCACACCGAGTTCGCTCCAACATTTGCCACAAAAGCCAAATTCCTCTGCTAAGAGTTCATCGCAGCCGCTACACTCAGCTGGATAGATCCATCGTACAGCACTTTGCAAAAGTCTCATGTTTCCCTATTTGGTCGCTCTATGAACACTCCGCCAAAGCTCACCGATAGAAACGCTCTCCTTCTGCATCGCGCACGTGTCGCGAAGGGGCTAGAGACCTTTATCTTCGATCAAGTCGCAGACGAGATGCATGAAAGGCTCGAAGAGGTTAACAGGCCATTTACAAAGGTGGCGATTGTAAGTGGGTTTCCAGATTACTGGCGAACTCACTTTCCGAAAGCTGACCACTTTGCAGACGATGACGTTCTAGCGCTCGAGTCGGCTACATATGACCTTGTTGTTCATGCGATGGCGATGCACTGGGCGAACGACCTTGTAGGGCAACTGGTTCAGTGCCGCCGCGCGTTGAAGCCAGATGGGATGCTGCTGGCTATGCTCTTTGGCGGCAACACGCTCAACGAACTGCGCAGCTCACTCGCAGAAGCCGAAATTTCTGTCTTGGGCGGCCTTTCGCCCCGTATAGCACCAATGGCTGAGATCCGTGATCTCGGCGGACTTCTTCAGCGTGCCAGTTTTGCGCTCCCAGTTGCGGATGCGCTTCCGCTTAAGGTGAGTTATGGCAACATCTTCAGCTTATTCCGTGACCTACGGAAAATGGGTGAAACGAATGCCCTTATGCAGAGACAAAAAGGTACATTATCAAGAATGCTCTTGGCGAAGGCCGCAGCTGTCTACGAGCAGTCCTTTACCGGAAACGATGGCCGACTTGAGGCAACTTTCGAGGTAATCTTCCTGACCGGCTGGTCGCCAGATGAAAGTCAACAAAAGCCTTTGCGCCCCGGATCAGCTCAGGCGCGACTTGCTGACGCGCTTGGGGCAATTGAGAAGAAAATAGACTAGGTTAGATTTGACCAACTTGCGGCCAGCGTTATGTGTCGTGTCTAAACAGGGATCGGACTATCAAATGAAAGACTTTCAGCTCACTGGCGCGCCTGCGGTTTGCCCAGCACACGCACCCGAAGATCATCCCGCCGTCAAGCCAAGCAAGATTGGCGTGCTGATTGCCAACCTCGGCACACCTGACGGCACGGATTACTGGTCGATGCGACGCTATCTGAGCGAGTTTCTTTCGGACCGCCGAGTCGTCGACTATTCGCCATGGCTATGGCAGCCGCTACTTCAGCTCATCATTCTAACAAGCCGCCCATTTCGGTCGGGCGCGGCTTATCGTTCGATCTGGAACAACGAAGCGAACGAGAGCCCACTTTTGACGATCACCAAAGACCAAACACGGGCCATTCGGGCGCAAATTGATGAAGCCTTTGGCGGCGAAGTCCTCGTCGATTACTGCATGCGATATGGCAACCCGTCCACGCGGTCCAAAGTCCGTGAAATGGTCGAAGCAGGATGCACCAAAATCCTCTTCTTCCCGCTCTACCCGCATTATGCCGGAGCGACCTCTGCAACTGCTGTGGACCAATTCTTTCGCGCTCTGATGGAAGAAAAGTGGCAACCCATTGTTCGAGTGGTTGAACCTTATTTCGAAGACGCTGCATATATTGATGCACTCGCGCAATCGGTCGAACGTGCTTACGCGGCGGCTGAAACCAAACCCGATTTACTGGTTTGTTCCTACCACGGATTGCCCAAGCGTTATTTGATGGAAGGTGATCCTTATCACTGCCAGTGCGTAAAGACGACGAGACTCCTAAAAGAGCGGCTCGGTTGGAATGACAAGCAGATCACTTCAACCTTCCAGTCTAAGTTTGGTCCTGAAGAGTGGCTCAAGCCCTATACTGTCGAGGAAGTCGCGCGCTTGGCAGAAAAAGGAATCAAAAACATCGCAGTTTGTGCGCCTGCATTTTCGGCCGACTGCATCGAAACGCTCGAAGAGATCAATGAAGAGATTAAAGAAAGCTTCATTCACGCTGGAGGCGAAAGCTTTACCTACATTCCGTGTTTGAACGATGATCCAGCGCATATTTCCGCGCTCACGAATCTCATCAAGAAGAACATTGAAGGTTGGATTTAATCCGGCCTTTTTTCCCGAAAACGTTCCGTAAAAGAAAAAGGGCAGCGCGAGGCGCTGCCCTTTAACGATCTGACGATCGCTAACTATTACTTGAGCTTGGTAGCAGCAAGGATAGCGAGCAGGATCAGCGGGATGATCAGGCCAGCCGAAGAAGAGCTTGCAGCTTCTTCAACAACAACGGGGGCCATTTCAACTACCGGTGCAGCCATGCCACCAGCGAAAGCGGTGGATGCGAGACCAGCGAGTACAGCAGCGATTGCGAGCTTTTTCATAACATTTCTCCAGTATTCGCCCACGGCATTATGTTGAGGACAGCCGTAGGCACCAAGACTTACCTCGTGACCCCCACTAACCTACAAATCTGACGCTTTGCAAAGAAATTGAGAGTTGAGCGCGTAAATATCTGCACAGATGTGGTTAAATAAGCAACACTTGAGTGCCAACTTTGGTCAATTCAAAGAGTTGGGCGATGTGCTCGTTGTACAAACCGACACATCCATTCGATGAACGGCGCCCAATTTTTCTCGTGTCATGCGTGCCGTGGATTCGGTAGTATTGCCACGATAAATACAACGCATGGGTGCCAAGCGGATTTTCTGGACCAGGTCCGATATACTCGGGCCATTCTGGATTTCGTTCTCGCATAGATGGCGTCGGGCGCCACTCGGGTCCTACGACTTTGCGCACGATCTCGGTTCGACCCAAGCGTGTAAGATCGCCAGTGAGCGGCACGCTGGTCGGGAAAAGACGATAGGTCGATTCGTCCTCGGACCAGAAATGCAGAGCACGGCTTTGAATATCGACGAGGATTGCGCCGTTTTTCAGTGAGTCGAAATGGGGATGCCAGTCCAGTGAACGAAAGCTCGAAATATTCCGACGTGTGGATTGAGAAATCTCGCCTTCAATTTCAGTCGAGTTGTTGGCTTGCGCGAAGGCACCCGTCCCAACCGAAGCTGCGGCTGCGGCGACGAACATTCTGCGATTAAGATTCGGGGAAACGATTTTTGACACCTAACTGCTCCGGAGTTTTCCGTAAATTTAAGGGTTATTTACTTGCCTGTGGATATTACCGCAATTCAAACAAGCGTCAGATAGTCCATTCTCCGCCGATGCCCATTTGCGCAACGCAAATGTTCCCGATATTTATTCGCCAACTTATCGAGGTTTAATCCATGAATCGTCGCTCTTTTCTTATCATGTCTGGTCTTTTCGCAGCGGCAGCCTGTGCGCCTGCGCCCAAAGGTCGGATCGGACCTGATGGCAACCCGCTTCCACAGGTTTATCGGATCAAACCCGAAATGGAGGCCGATATTCAGTACCGCATGCTGGATGGAATCAACACACTCCGTAAGGTCGCGGGTGCAACGCCACTCCAGTTTGATGCAGGCCTGAACGCAGCGGCGGCGACGCATTCACGTGATATGGCGCTCCAAAACCGTCCTTGGCATTTCGGCTCAGACGGCTCGTCGCCGCTTGACCGTGCTCGTCGGGTTGGGTTTGCGGGGACGATCTTGGGAGAGAACATCTCGGAGACCTACGAAACCGAGATGGAGACCCTTGCTGCTTGGCTAGAGCAAGAAGACACTCGCTCCGTCATCCTTGATCGCAACGCAACCATTCTAGGTTTTGCTTGGTATCAAGAAGCCGCTGGAAAAATTTGGTGGACCCTCGTCACCGGAAAATTCTGATCTTTATCTATGGATAGATAAAGATCGGCGTGCCGTCTTTTACCATGGAAAAGATCTCTTCGATCTCTTCGTTGGTCACTGCGATGCATCCAGCAGTCCAATC
Organism: Marivivens sp.; assembly: GCA_038133925.1. Taxonomy (GTDB): domain Bacteria; phylum Pseudomonadota; class Alphaproteobacteria; order Rhodobacterales; family Rhodobacteraceae; genus Marivivens. The sequence continues at coordinate 14,640 of JAYPUF010000018.1, forward strand.
GTCCTTGCCGAGCTCGCTCTTCGGGGTTCCGTGAATAAAGATATCGCCGCCCGGTTTCTTTCCCTGTGAACGCGCAAACTCTGCGTCGCGCGTATTGGGGTAAGAAATCCCGATCGAGAGATGGTAGGCCGAGCGCGCGTTGTGATGGCTAATGCGGTAAACCCCCTCGGGGGTCTTTCCATCACCCTCGAACTGCTTGTGCCCAACTGGGGTGAACCCAAGCTCAAAGTCATAGGCTTTTGCGACCGTGTTGCCGCTTAGCAGAAACAGTCGACGATTCTCCTTTTGAACCACGATGCTTGTGATTTCCGGACCGTTGTATGCGATGAACTTTGACGGCTTTCCACAGCTAACAAGTCCGAGGAAAGCAACAATTGCCAGTACGAGTTTAACAGGTTTCATTTTGAACTGCTCAGTTTGCCTTTGGGCTTCCTACAGCAAATCAAAATACCAATCTATTGGAGATAGCACGATCACACGCGTGTGAATGCGCCAGCAATTTCCACGTGAGACGACCAGCGGAATTGATCAACGACGATCAAACGATCAAGGCTCCATCCCGCTTCGACCAATGACTTTGCATCGCGGGCAAAGGTCAACGGATTGCATGAAACCATCGCAATGACTGGAACAGTCGAACGGGTAATTGCCTCTATCTGTGCCTCTGCACCTGCACGAGGCGGGTCAATTACAATTGCTTTGAACTTTGCTAGTTCATCCGGTTCTAGCGGACGTCGGAACAGGTCGCGTGTTTCGGTTGTTACAAGTTTGAGCCCGACTGCCTCGCGCCACCCGCGATCCAGCGCGGCAAGCATTTCGCGAACGCCTTCAACGGCGTGCACCTCGGCGTTCTTTGCAAGCGGGAGCGCAAAAGTCCCACAACCCGAAAAGAGATCAATGACACTTGATGCTTTGCCAACGGTTTCGAGAACAAACTGCTGAAGCGCTGCTTCTCCTGCTTTGGTTGCCTGAAGGAACGAACCCGGAGGCGGTACAACGCGGGCGGCGCCAAAGCGCTGTTCTGGCGGGGTCATGGTGACGATGGGTTCATCTTTCCAAACCAGACGAGCAATTTGATGGACGCGGGCAAATTCGGCCATTTCGATGCGGATAGCTTCGGTCAATTCCTTGTCAGTATCGACACGGATATCCGGCCCGACCTCGCTCTGGGTCACCGTGATATCAATCTCTCCCTTACGTGATGCGGCTGCGACCGTCAGCGCCTCGAGCGTTGGGAAAAGAGCGATGAGCTCTGGCGAAAGAAGTTTGCACTCTGGTATCTCGACGATTGTGCTAGAGCCACGCGCGTGGAAACCAACCATCGCACCTTTCTTGGTGCGTTTGCCCGAGAACTTTGCCCGACGGCGCGAATTGGCTGGAGAGGTTTCCACCCGCTCTGGCGTGAACTCGAGCCCTTGAGCCGAAAGCGCCTTTTCAACGACCGAAGCCTTCCAAGAAGCAACGAAACTGTCGGAAGCGTGCTGAAGCGCACAACCGCCACAGGCCTTGAAGTGTCGACAAGGCGGAGAAACGCGCTCGGACGAGGGTTTCAGAATGCGGACACTACCGTCTTCGAGAACTTCAACTTCTTCATCAGGAAGCACGCGCGCTACAAGCTCGCCACCCTCGGTCCGACCAAGAGCATTATGGGTGAGCGATTTTATGACTTGCATGACAGGCTTCCTTTGATCCGCGGTTGCATTAACCCAGCTCGAAGCCTGCTCGCAACTGTCAGAGTGCAAGGAGGCCTTCTTTGGAAAGCGAAAAGCCGGATTCGATCCAAGCAGCTTCAAGAAATCGAAGTCTTGAGCCAAGCGCTGCACCTTGGAACTTGTCCATGAGATCTTGGGCTTTGATTGGAAACTCTGCCGCTGCACCTTTTGCGAAATCCGCTTCCATTGATGGCAAGGGATTTTGAAGCGAAGCAAAACGCAAAACCATCACAGCACGTGCCGTATCGGCCCCATATCGATAGGCCAACTCGGCTGGTCCTTTGGTTCCCGAAGCTTCTTCCTGATAAAGTTCATAAAGCTTTGCTTCGGCATTGCTTAATCGAAATCGCTGCTTTGCTTCTTCACCGCCCAGCGCAGCAAGGCGCAGCATAGGATCTGAGGGCATCCCAGCCTCAAAATGCACAAGGATCGCCAGAGTGACGGGTGCGGCACCTGGAAGAACCCTGGCAAGTACGCCCGACGCACCCATCGAACCAAGCACGGGCGCGGGCTCTGGTGCCGCCAAGAGTTTTCGCATTTCATTGCCAATTCGTTCTGCCGAAAGGGTCTCTATGCCGTCTTGGTGTTCGGCACACGCCGCAAGCGCATCAGCATCGATACCAAGATCGGCATTGCCGTACCACGCCGTGAAACGAAAGAACCTCAGGATACGAAGGTAATCCTCGCGAATCCGATCCTCTGGTTCACCGATGAAACGAACGACGCCTGCTTTAAGATCGGGTAGCCCATTGATTGGATCAAAAACCACGCCCCTTGCGTCTGCGTAAAGCGCGTTCATCGTGAAATCGCGGCGCTCTGCATCCTCTTTCATCGAAGTTGAGAATTTGACCAACGCATGACGACCGTCGGTTTCTACGTCCTTGCGGTAGGTCGTGACTTCAAAAGGGATACCATCTTCGATGAGAGTGATCGTTCCGTGATCCAGTCCCGTTGGTATGGCGCGAATTCCTGCTGACTTTGCAAGGGCAAGGGTCTGCTCTGGCGTAGCAGATGTCGAGATATCGAGATCGGAAACAGGCGCACCGAGCAATGCATTGCGGACACATCCACCCACAAAAAACGCTTCAAAGCCCGCATCTTCAAACAAAGCGCAAATCTTTTGAGACGTTGGGGAATTGATCCAGTCCGCGACGATATTTGTCATCGATCTATCCGTTCAGCAAAGCGGCGAAGGATAAGCGCGGTCGCGCCCCAGATATAATAAGGACCATAAGGCACTGTGAAATAAAACCGCTTCTGGCCCTGCCAACGGCGACCTTCGACCCGAAAATTGCTTGGAGTTGTGACGTGTTCAAATGGGACTGTGAAGGCTTCTTGAACCTCACCTGCATCGGGTCGGAACGAGAATGGCTCCTTGATAAGAGCCACCACCGGTGTTGCTATATAGTTTGATACGGTCTCGTGTGTTGGGAGACACCCCAAGACCTCAACGTTCGAGGGATCTAGTCCTATCTCCTCCTGAGCTTCGCGAAGCGCGGTGGCTTCAATACTCGAATCCGTATCATCTCGGCGACCACCAGCGAATGCAATTTGACCCGGATGGTGTTTGAGGTGGGCAGAACGCTTGGTCAAAACAAGTGAGCCATCAAATTCGTTGAATGCAACGAGCACAGCCGCTTGCCTTAGGGTGCGCGTCTCGGGGAGACGAATTCCAGGATTGAGATCAAAGTCAGAAGAGCTGTCGCCCCGTTTTGCCAGGGCGTTCAGCAGTATCTGTCTGATATCAGGCTTGGTCATCCGGCTTCTCGGTTGCTTCAAATCCGAGAGTAGCAGGATTAAACTCGTAGTGAGAACCACAGAACTGACAATCGGCGGTAACAATGCCTTCTTCAGTCGTCATGTGTCGAATATCCTTGGCCGAGTAGATCGAAAGGCTTTCGCGAACTCTTTCCTCGGAACAAGTGCAGCCGAATTTCACGGGTTGTGCATCAAAAACGCGCGGGATTTCTTCATGGAACAGACGCAACAACAGCTCGGTTGGTTGAACCGTTGGGCCGATCAATTCAAGTTGCTCAACTGTATCAAGGAGCACATTTGCACGGGTCCAGTTTTCGCCCTCGTCCTCATCCAGAAGATCGGCGGCCGCAAGCAGACCCTCTTCACCCGTAGCTTCTTCGCCTTTTGCGAAAGGTGATGCCTTGGGCATGTGCTGAAGCATCACGCCGCCGGCGCGCCAGTGCGCGACCTGACCTGGCATTTGCGAAGTCCCAAAGCTAAGTTCAAAACGAGTCGGAATTTGTTCGGACTGAGCAAAATAAGTCTCAGCACACTTGGAAAGCGAACCACCAGCAATTGGTGTGATACCTTGATACGGCGTCATACCTTTACCTTGATCGATCAGGATCGCGAAATAACCCTCGCCAATCTGAGCGAAGGTGTCTCTGTTCGGATCAAGAGCTTCGCGATCAAAAGATGCATAAGCACGAATACGGGCAGGTTCACCGTCATCGGTTGGACCATAATAATCGGTTGCAATAAGTCGAACAGCACCGCTTCCGCGAACTTGCAATGAAAGTTTCCAACGAAGTTTGATCGTTTGACCGATAAGTGCGGTCAAAAGGCTCATCTCAGCGATCAAGGCTTCGATTTGCGCCGGATAGTCATGCTGAGCAAGCACCTGTTGCAGGAGACCGTCAAGGCGCGCAACGCGGCCACGGATATCCGAACGGTCAAGTTGAAATGGCAGGACGGTATCATCCCAAGCGATCTGCGAGCCGAGCGACATATGACTTCCTTCGAAAAGGTCTAGAATTGGCGTACCGCGTCCATATAGTCGTCTTGAGCCAAGGTCCAAGGGGGTAAATGACATGAGGCGCTTCGGAGAACCCGTTATTTCGGGTCAGAAATACACCGTTCGCCCGGGAGTGTACGTCATACTACCACGTCAGGGTCGGCTCTTGCTCACGAAACAAGACGACGAAGTGCAACTTCCCGGTGGGGGAATCGATCCCGGCGAATCCCCTCTAAAAGCACTTCACCGTGAAGTTTTCGAAGAAACGGGTTGGCGAATTTCTGATCCCCTTAAGGTCGGGGTCTATCAACGTTTTTGCTATATGCCCGATTATGACCTTTGGGCAAAAAAAGTCTGTCATATTTATATTGCCAGACCAGTTCGAAAACTCTCGGCCCCGACTGAGCCGGGTCACGAAGCGATCTGGGTAGATAAATCTATCGCAGAAATAGTCCTTGCGAACTCGGGCGACCGAGCGTTTGTAGCCTCGCTCTAAGAAAGCTCACGTTTTTCGACCAGCAATCCATAGAGTGTGGTCTGAACGCTAAGGCCAAACATAAACTCGAGCCAAACCAGCGGAAGCCAAAGGAAAATTCCCGCGCTTGGGAAAATTGCTTCGAGTTGAGAGAGCGCGACACTCATACCATAGTTCAACACACCCAAGATAAGAGCAATCTGGAAGATTTCGCGGCTTGTCTCGGACGTCATACGAAACGACTCGAAGATCGGAAGCGCCTTTCCAACGGTGATTCCGGTAAGGGCAAGACTGAACCTAAGTGTTAGGAAGTAGACGATCAGCGTCACGCCAAATTCTAGAAATGGCGCGAGGAGTTGAACGAAGTTCCCCAAGCCCATTGAGATCACGCCGACAACAAGCAATCCAATCATCACCGCCGCCAAGATGATCATCGAGACCCCAAAGACGCGTCCGATATAACCGATCAGTTCTGTTGCGTGGAGTGCTGGAAGCCAAGTCGGATATTCCTCTAAGAGGATAAAGCGGTGCCAAAGCACCGGAACCCATGACGTCATTACCAAAAAAACAAACAACATAATCAAAAGAGAAAACGAAGACGTTCCCGCAGGATCGGACAGAACTTGGAGTCGGCTAGAAAGTAAATAGATGAGCCCGCCAAGCAAAACGGCTGGCGCAAATGATACCTTGATCGCATTGCCGATGTTTCCTCTCAGCATCGAGAACGCATGTCGAAGGATCAAACCGTGCATATTCTTCTCCAGAACCCAAAATTTGCGCGTAGAACTCACGAAACACACCTCGGGGTCAATGGCCTTCCCTTGCTTGCAGTTAAAAAACCCGTTATCGCGCCTGCGATATTCAACAAGGAGAGACCGCGATGTCCGCCCCAAAGAAAGTCGTCCTCGCCTACTCCGGCGGCCTCGACACGTCGATCATTCTCAAGTGGCTCCAAACCGAATACGGTTGTGAGGTTGTAACCTTTACCGCTGACCTTGGTCAGGGCGAAGAGCTTGACCCCGCCCGCAAAAAGGCAGAACTGCTCGGCATCAAGCCCGAGAACATCTTTATCGAAGATGTCCGCGAAGAATTTGTAAAAGACTTCGTCTTCCCAATGTTCCGCGCAAACGCTGTCTATGAAGGCCTCTATCTTCTCGGCACCTCGATTGCGCGCCCTTTGATTTCCAAGCGTCTTGTCGAAATCGCAGAAATGACAGGTGCTGACGCTGTTGCGCACGGCGCTACTGGCAAGGGTAACGATCAGGTTCGTTTTGAACTTTCGGCCTATGCTCTAAATCCCGCAATCAAGGTGATCGCACCTTGGCGTGAGTGGGATTTGACTTCGCGCACCAAACTGATCGAGTTCGCTGAAGAGCACCAGATTCCGATCGCCAAGGACAAACGCGGCGAAGCGCCTTTCTCGGTCGATGCGAACCTTCTGCATACGTCGTCCGAAGGTAAAGCTCTTGAAAACCCTGCTGATGCGGCTCCCGAGTATGTTTACCAGCGCACGGTTTCGCCAGAAGAGGCACCTGATACCCCCGAATTCATCGAGGTTACCTTTGAAAAGGGTGATGCGGTTGCAATCAATGGCGTTGAAATGTCGCCAGCAACTATCCTTACCGAGCTGAACGAATATGGCCGCAAGCACGGCATCGGACGCCTCGACTTTGTTGAGAACCGTTTCGTTGGTATGAAATCACGCGGCATCTACGAGACCCCCGGCGGTACGATCCTTCTCGAAGCACACCGCGGTATTGAGCAAATCACACTCGACAGCGGTGCTGGCCACCTTAAGGATTCGATCATGCCGCGCTACGCAGAGCTGATTTATAACGGCTTCTGGTTCTCGCCCGAGCGCGAAATGCTTCAGGCGCTAATCGACAAGAGCCAAGAGCACGTGTCGGGCACCGTTCGTCTTAAGCTCTACAAAGGTTCGGTGAACACAGTTGGTCGTTGGTCCGAATACTCGCTCTATTCGGAAAAGCACGTCACCTTCGAAGAAGATGCCGGCGCATACGATCAAAAAGATGCTGCAGGCTTTATCCAGCTTAACGCGCTGCGTCTCAAGCTCATTGCGACGCGCAACCGCCGCGTCAAAGGCTAAAACGTTTCACAAGAAAGACGAAAGGGTCCGATTTTCGGGCCCTTTTTTATTCAGAGACGTATTGTCTGCACTTCGTGAAGATCGGGGATCGAATCTGCCGCTCCTTTGCGAGTTACCATGATGGCACCTGCGCGGTTCGCGGTTCGAAGTGCTTGTTCCATCGGCTGACCACGGTCGAGACCCGCGAGAACATAGCCTGTAAACGTATCCCCTGCCCCAGTCGTATCAACGGGTTCGACCTTGTAGGCATCAAACGTCTTGTGAACACCACGCTCGGCGTCGAACCATTCGGCGCCACGCGAACCTAATGTGATGATCACATCGCGCACTCCTAGTTCTTGCGGAGGCCGGCCTAACGCTTCTGTTAATTGCCGCGCTTCAACCTCATTCAGGATGAGGAAGTCGATATACTCAAGCACATCAGATACCGCTTTGGCGCTAAACGGCGCAGCAGCATAGGCAACCTTTAGGCCCATCTGCTTGGCAAGCGCAGCAGTTTCGACCTGAAGGTTTGTTTCGTTTTGGAACACCACGCGGTCACCCGTTTGGGCTTCAGACAAGGCGGCCTGAACTGCCTCAAGCCGGATCAATGTCGATGCACCGGGCTGAATTATGATCGTGTTTTCACCGTCATCTGCGACAGCAATGATCGCTTGCGAAGTTAGGTCGCCAATAGTCTCGATGTAACGCGTATCGACACCGTACTCGAGCAAACGGTCGCGCGCCCAAATGCCATCAGCACCAACCGCTCCGATATGATGAACATGTGCGCCTGCGCGTGCAGCCGCAACGGACATATTTGCGCCCTTGCCGCCAAGATAAATCGCCCGCCCCGTCGAGCTTAACGTCTCTCCCGGGGCGAGGATGTGAGGCACGGAATAGACAATATCTGCATTGATAGAGCCTAGATTCCAAATCGCCATCTTGTGTTCCTTTGATTAACTCACTTTGCAGGCTGCAATTGCGGCCATGTTCAAAATGTCATTAACCGTCGAAACAGTCGAGCAGATCTGAATTGGCTTATCCACGCCAGCGAGAATCGGGCCAATTACGGTCGCGCCACCCATTTCCTGCATCAATTTCACCGAAATCGAAGCAGAGTGACGTGCGGGAACAACAAGAACGTTAGCTGGTCCGGTTAAGCGGCTAAACGGATAATGTTCGGCTGAACGCGGGTTTAGAGCTACGTCCACCGTCATTTCGCCTTCGTATTCAAAATCAACGCCCCGCTGATCAAGTATCTTGGGTGCCACGTTCATTTTGGTTGCGCGTTCTGACACTGGATAGCCAAAAGTCGAGAAGGAAACGAACGCAACACGCGGCTCGAGCCCTAGATCGCGGGCAACATCGGCGCCGCGCTCTGCAATATCAGCCAAATCTTCTTCGCTTGGCCATTCATGAACCAACGTATCACCGATCAAAACGATGCGGCCTTTGTTGATGATTGCCGAAACACCAACAGCGCCCGAAGACGGCGATGCGTCGAAAACATGGTTGATCAATTCGAGCACGTGGGCGGATTTTCGCGTCGCTCCAGTAACAAGGCCATCGCCGTGGCCGTGTGCCAACATCAGCGCGCCAAACACATGACGATCACGAGCCGCGAGGCGGTGAATGTCAGAACGATCAAAGCCTTTGCGCTGAAGACGATCATATAGGAACGACTTGTATTCGCTGAGGTGCTCGGTGTTCTTGGCGTTGACGACTTCAATTTCCGAAACTGCATCAGCAAGACCTTCGGTCGTTAGAAGTTCGGCCACTTCAGCTTCGCGGCCGATGACGAGCGCTTTGCCGAGACCGTTACGCTGATATTGAACCGCAGCACGAAGAACGCGGGGATCATCGCCTTCTGCAAAAATAATCGTCGCTTGAGCGGCGCGTGCACGAGCCTGAATGCCACGAAGAATGCTTGCAGTCGGGTCCATCCGCGCCTTGAGCGACGCCTCATAAGCGTCCATATCGACGATCGGGCGACGTGCAACGCCAGTGTCCATTCCTGCACGGGCAACTGCGGGCGGTATGCGATAGATTAGGCGAGGATCAAACGGCGTCGGGATAATGTAATCACGACCAAAAGCAAGTTTGCGGCCGTAAGCCATCGCGACTTCGTCTGGAACATCTTCGCGCGCAAGTTCAGCAAGAGCATTCGCACAAGCAATCTTCATGTCATCGTTGATCGCACGCGCGTTGATATCCAAGGCACCACGGAACAAATATGGGAAACCGAGAACGTTGTTCACTTGGTTCGGATAGTCCGAACGACCAGTGGCAACAATCGCGTCTTCGCGCACTGCATGTGCTTCTTCTGGGGTGATTTCAGGATCGGGATTCGCCATCGCAAAGATCACAGGGTTTTGAGCCATGCTGGCAACCATATCCGCAGTCACGGCACCCTTGGCAGAAACGCCAAGGAATACGTCGGCGCCTTTCATGGCTTCTTCGAGCGTGCGCGCGTCGGTGATTGCTGCGTGTGCTGACTTCCACTGGTTCATACCCTCAGTGCGACCCTGATAGATCACGCCTTTGGTGTCGCACATGATGCAATTGTCTTGCTTTGCGCCCATCGTTTTAATCAGTTCAAGGCATGCAATGCCGGCTGCACCCGCACCGTTCAGAACGATTTTGCAGTCTTCGATTTTCTTTCCAGAAATATGTAGAGCGTTGATCAGACCTGCGGCACAAATAACTGCGGTACCGTGCTGATCGTCATGAAAGACTGGAATGTCCATCTCTTCCTTGAGGCGTTGCTCAATTATGAAGCACTCAGGTGCTTTGATATCTTCAAGATTGATGCCGCCAAAAGTCGGCCCCATCAGGCGAACGGCATTACAAAACGCATCAGGATCTTCGGTATCGAGTTCAATATCGATCGAGTTCACATCTGCGAAACGCTTAAAGAGGACCGATTTGCCCTCCATAACCGGCTTAGATGCAAGCGCGCCAAGGTTTCCAAGGCCAAGAACGGCAGTGCCGTTCGAGATAACCGCAACAAGGTTTCCCTTGTTTGTATAATCATAAGCGGTTTCAGGCTGGGCATGAATTTCTTCACATGGGACTGCCACGCCAGGCGAATAAGCCAAGGACAAGTCGCGCTGTGTCATCATGGGAACGGTTGCTTGGACCTCCCACTTGCCGGGTGTTGGATCCATGTGAAACGTCAACGCATCTTCGCGCGTGACACGAGCCTTCGCCATTTGTCTATCCCTCCTGAAGCGTTACACAGCCATAAGGGAGTGGCCCATTCCCCGCAACGGGTTCGTTTTCGACTTTTGTCGCTAACATCGGTCGTTTAGGTTCTCAAACAACGAATTGGGGGACCATATGAGCACTGGTGCAGTTACGCCAATGATGGCGCAGTATCTGGAAATTAAAGAGAACCATCCAGGTGCACTCTTGTTTTACCGCATGGGTGATTTCTATGAGATGTTCTTTGAAGATGCCGTTGCTGCAGCCGAAGCGCTTGATATTGCTCTAACAAAGCGCGGAAAACACAACGACGAAGACATCCCGATGTGCGGTGTTCCTGTTCATGCGGCAGAAGGATATCTTTTGACGTTGATCCGAAAAGGGTTCCGTGTCGCGGTTTGCGAACAACTTGAAGATCCCGCTGAGGCTAAGAAGCGCGGTTACAAGGCAGTTGTGAAGCGCGATGTTGTGCGGCTCGTAACCCCTGGTACTTTGACCGAAGACACCCTCCTTGACGCGCGTCGGCACAACTTTCTCGCTGCATTTGCATTTGTTCGCGACGAAGGAGCGCTTGCGTGGGTGGACATCTCAACCGGCGCGTTTAGCGTGATGACTTGTCCTCAAGTTCGGCTTGGACCGGAGCTGGCACGACTTTCTCCGCGTGAAGTCATCCTGATTGACGACGCTGAAACTGAACTCCGGAACATCGTCAAAGAAGCTGGAGCTGCGATCTCTGAACTCGGTCGCTCGGCATTTGATAGCACGAATGGTGAAAAGCGCCTTTGTAGTCTCTATTCTATCGCTTCACTCGACGCATTTGGAACGTTTAACCGTGCAGAAGTCGCTGCTATGGCGGCGGTCGTCGAGTATCTGGAAATCACTCAAAAGGGCAACCTGCCCCTCCTAAGACCGCCTATACTTGAGACCCATTCCCAGAATATGCAGATCGATGCCGCGACGCGACGATCCCTTGAGCTTACGCAGGGTTCACAGGGCGGACGCGCAGGTTCTCTTCTCGCTGCAATCGACAAGACTGTGACAGCCGCCGGTGCGCGTCTACTTGAGAGACGTTTGGCTTCTCCTGCGTGTGATCTTCAAACGATCATCCAAAGACAAGAAGGTGTCGCGTTTTTCTCTGATGCCGCTCGGCTTTGTGAGGATGTTCGCCAGCACCTGCGTTCCGTTCATGACATCGACCGCGCACTTTCACGCCTCGCACTCGAACGTGGCGGCCCTCGTGATATGGCCGCTATTCGCAACACATTGAATGAAGCCGAACGCATTCATCAGGCTCTAATAAGGCCAAACTTGCCCGAAACTCTACAAGTTTCTCTTTCTTCACTCTTAGGCCACGATCAACTCCTTGATCGACTTGATCAGGCGCTTGTTTCCGAACCCCCTCTTCTTGCTCGCGACGGCGGCTTTATTGCTCCTGGATACAATGAAGAGCTGGATGAAGCACGTACACTAAGAGATGAAGGGCGGTCTGTGATCGCTCAAATGCAAGCCGAGTTCATTGAAACTACAGGCGTGGGCTCGCTCAAAATCAAGCATAACAATGTCCTCGGCTATTTCATCGAAACAACCGCAACGCATGCGGAAAAGATGATGAGCCCCCCACTGAACGAAAAGTTCATCCATCGTCAAACGACAGCTAATCAAGTCCGATTTACGACGGTCGAACTGAGCGAAATTGAGACAAAGATTCTCAATGCCGGCTCAAGAGCGATCGAGATCGAAAAAAGGCTCTATTCAAACCTAAGTCGGGAAATTGTTTCTCAGGCTGCCGAACTAAATCAACTCAGTCGAGCAATCGCTGACATCGATGTTTCCGTAAGCTTGGCCGCTCTTTCCCGATCGGAGAATTGGGTACGCCCAAAACTCGACAAGAGCAGAGCGTTCAATATCCAAGGGGGTCGCCATCCTGTCGTCGAGCAAGCACTCAAGAAGTCAGGTGAACCATTTGTTGCAAACGATTGCTCACTTACAGAAACGCCGATTTGGCTTCTGACAGGCCCGAACATGGCGGGTAAGTCCACCTACCTTCGACAGAACGCACTTATCGCGGTTTTGGCGCAGATGGGATCTTATGTCCCTGCAAAATCGGCGGAGATCGGCCTAATTAGCCAAATCTTTTCACGTGTAGGCGCTTCGGACGATCTCGCACGTGGGCGCTCCACTTTCATGGTTGAAATGGTAGAAACCGCCGCAATTCTCAACCAAGCAGATGACCGCGCACTCGTCATCCTTGATGAAATTGGACGCGGCACAGCGACCTATGATGGTCTATCTATCGCATGGGCGACGCTTGAGCATTTGCATGACGTAAATCGGTGCCGTGCACTCTTTGCGACACACTATCACGAAATGTCTTCACTTGCTGAAAAGCTAGATGGCGTCGACAATGCGACGGTCTCGGTCAAAGAATGGAACGGCGACGTTATTTTTCTTCATGAAGTTCGCCGTGGTACCGCTGATCGGAGCTATGGTGTGCAGGTTGCCCGACTCGCAGGTCTTCCAAACATGGTTGTTGAACGCGCTCGTGTTGTTCTCGAAGCTTTGGAAAAAGGAGAGCGCGAAGGCGGATCGGCACGTCAAAGTTTGATAGATGACTTACCGCTTTTCGCAGCCTCTGTGGCACCAGCAATGCCCCCAGCGATTGAAAAAGCCTCGGCAGTGGAAGATCGTCTTGGGGAGATTTTCCCTGACAACCTTACACCGCGCGAGGCCTTAGATTTGCTTTATGAACTAAAAGCGCTCAGCCAATCCGATTAGGATGCTGGAGTAGACGAAACGCCAACCTGAGCCGGACGCAACAGACGATCGTGGAGCAAGAAGCCCTCGGCCATTACCTGAATAATGTCGCCGGCTTTGGTTCCAGGCACAGGCGCTTCGAACATAGCTTCATGTTGCTGCGGGTCGAAGCGGTCACCGATTTCAGGCTTAAGCAACGTGACGCCGTGCTTTTGGAACACGTTCAAAAGTTCACGCATGGTAAGCTCGATACCCTCAATCACAGCGGCAGAGGTTTCACGGTGCTCATCCGATATCGCCTGGATCGCACGATTCATGTTGTCGTAAACGGGAAGCAAATCACGCGCGAGTTTCGAGCCACCATAGTTTTCAGCTTCACGGCGATCACGCTCTGCACGCTTACGGGTATTTTCTGCGTCTGCAAGCGCACGAACAAAGCGATCTTTGTAATCGTCACGCTCAGCCACAAGAGCTTCAATTTCCTCAGCGGTCATACCACCGTTCTGAGCCGCTTCGATCTCGTCTGCTTCAGCGGCCAGTTCATCAAGGCTCTTGAGATCGTCATTCTGCTCGGTCATTTCCGTCTTCCTTCTAGGACCGGTCGGACAGTACGCGCCCGACCAGCTGAGCTGTGTAATCTACAATCGGGACGATCCGCCCATAGTTAAGGCGGGTCGGACCGATGACGCCCACGGCGCCAATAATCTTTCGGTCGGCGTTCATATAAGGAGAAACCACCAAAGAGGAACCCGAAAGTGAGAAAAGTTTGTTCTCGGAGCCGATAAAAATGCGCACTCCGTCGCCTTCATCAGCGAGTTCAAGGAATTGTGCGATATCCTGCTTACGCTCAAGGTCATCAAAGAGCGTTCTTATGCGCTCTAAATCATCAGCGTTCTCGCCTTCGTTCAAAAGATTGGAGCGCCCACGTACAATCAATCGCTCTGTCGATTCGCCGTGATTTTCCCAAATCGCAATCCCGCTTTCGACAAGCGCCGCTGCGAGAGTATCAATCTCTTGCCTTCTTGAGGCTATTTCACGCTGCATCACGCGCCCTAGCTCACCTAAAGTCCGACCCTGAGCGATTGCGTTCACAAAGTTTGCGGCTTCGCGCATGGAAGATGGGGTTTGGCCAGCTGGCGGGGTAAAAAGTCGGTTTTCAACATGCCCATCTGAGAAAACCAAAACAACAAGGGCGCGATCCGCACTAAGCGACACAAACTCGATGTGTTTGATCGATGCTTCTTCGTGTTTAGGAGTAAGAACGAGACTTGCTCCACGGGTCACACCGGAAAGGGCGGATCCAACACGATCCAAGAGCGATGCAACATCCAGATCCGAACCGTTAACCGTTTTATCAATGGTTGCTCGGTCATCACCATTAAGATCTCCGACTTCCAAAAGGCCATCAACAAACATACGAAGGCCGGACTGGGTGGGAATGCGGCCCGCGCTTATATGGGGGCTTCCAAGAAGGCCAAGATACTCAAGGTCTTGCATGACATTTCGGATTGTAGCAGCACTGAGGTTTTCGGTCATGTTGCGGGTCAACGTTCGCGAACCTACGGGCGCACCAGTCTGAAGATACCCCTCGACAACCAAACGGAATACCTCGCGCGAGCGATCATTCAACTCTGTCAATTGCGGTGTCTTATCGTTCATTCAAAAGTCCTCGGGCAGCGACCCAATTAAAACGAGGCGTGACAGAACGTCAATCGGGGTTGGATTTCTACCTTGGCCAGCGTATCGAAGGATAAATCAAAAGGAGTTCCGAAATGCGCCCGTCCGGTAGAAAAATTGACGAAATGCGTGAAATTTCAATTGAAGTTGACGTGACCAAACATGCTGAAGGTTCCTGCCTTATAAAGTGCGGTGACACGCATGTTCTCTGCACGGCTTCCCTAGATGAGAGGGTCCCCCCGTTTCTTCGGAATACGGGCCTCGGTTGGGTAACCGCTGAGTACGGCATGCTTCCGCGGGCAACCAACACACGTATGCGCCGCGAAGCCAAGAACGGTCAGTCGGGTCGGACGCAAGAAATTCAGCGCCTGATCGGTCGTTCACTGCGTGCGGGTGTTGACCGCGTTGCATTGGGCGAGCGCCAAATCACGATCGACTGCGACGTTATTCAAGCGGACGGCGGTACGCGTTGCGCGTCGATCACAGGCGGTTGGGTCGCTTTGCGCTTGGCAGTCAACAAGCTGATGAAAACTGGCGAAATCATCACCGATCCACTCCTCGCGCCAGTCTCGGCCGTCAGCTGTGGTATCTATGCTGGTCAGCCTGTTCTTGACCTCGATTACCCCGAAGACAGCGAAGCTGGCGTCGATGGCAACTTTGTCATGACCGGCGGCAAGTTGATTGAAGTGCAAATGTCTGCAGAAGGCTCCACCTTTACCCGAGATCAAATGAACCAGCTTCTTGATCTTGCCGACAAAGGTATCGCAGACCTAACAACGGCACAGTTGGCGGCCGTGAAATGACCCGTCGCTTTGAGGGCAAGGAACTCGTGGTAGCGACCCACAACAATGGCAAGCTTGAAGAGATTCAGGCTTTATTAGAGCCTTTTGGCATCAAGTTGACGTCGAATTCAGATCACGGACTTCCCGAGCCGGAAGAGACCGAAACGACCTTTGCCGGTAACGCGCGGATCAAAGCTCATGCGGCAGCAAAGGCGACAGGTTTGCCCGCTCTTGCTGATGATAGTGGCCTCTCGGTCGATGCATTGAATGGGGCTCCTGGGGTCTATACCGCTGATTGGGCAGAGACGCCGAATGGCCGAGATTTCGTAATGGCTATGGAGAAGACGTGGGCTGAACTTGAGGCAGTTAATGCCCCTGCCCCGCGCAAAGCACAGTTCTGCTGTACACTTGTCCTTGCTTGGCCCGACGGCCATGACGAAGTTTTTGCCGGTGTTATGCCAGGTGAACTTGTTTGGCCGATGCGCGGCGATCAGGGACACGGGTATGACCCGATCTTCCAACCTGATGGGTACGACATCACTTTTGGCGAAATGGATCGCTGGGAAAAGAACAAGATCAGCCATCGCGCCGACGCGTTCAGTAAACTGGTAAAGGGTTGCTTTGCTTGAGGATTGGCAGAATGGGGGCTTCGGGCTCTATATCCACTGGCCGTTTTGTCAGGCCAAGTGCCCCTATTGCGACTTCAACTCGCACGTAGCGAGCCAGATCGACCAAAAACGCTGGCTCGCGGCATACCTCTCCGAGCTAGATCGAGTAGCAAGCCTAACTGGCCCTAGAATTCTTGACTCGGTCTTTTTTGGAGGCGGTACACCAAGTCTTATGGCTCCGGAAACAGTCGCAGCGATTATGGATAGGGTTAAACGGAACTGGCGCACATCTAACAGCCTAGAAGTGACCCTAGAAGCGAACCCAACTTCCGTAGAAGCGGGCAAATTTAAAGCCTTCCGCGACGGCGGCGTTAATCGCATCTCTATGGGCATTCAGGCGCTAAACGATCCAGACCTTAAAGCGCTCGGTCGGATGCATAATACAATAGAAGCGCGAAAAGCGTTTTCGATTGCACGAGAAACCTTTGATCGCGTTAGTTTCGACCTAATCTATGCACGCCAGAACCAGACCCTTATGGAATGGCGCGCCGAACTCAAACTAGCGCTTAATATGGCGATCGATCACCTGTCGCTTTATCAGCTTACAATAGAAGACGGCACAGCCTTCGGCATGAGGCACGCTGCTGGGCGCCTTACTGGCTTGCCATCGGAAGACCTTGCCGCCGATATGTATGAGGCCACTCAAGAAATTTGCGAATTGGCAGGAATGCCGGCTTATGAAGTCTCTAATCACGCGAAACTTGGTGAAGAGTCGCGTCACAATTTGATCTATTGGCGGTATGGGGACTATGTCGGAATTGGACCCGGTGCTCATGGTCGCTTGACTGTAGATGGCGTTCGGCACTCTACCTTCAGCCCACTAAATCCAACCCAGTGGCTTGGTCTGGTTGAGAACAATGGCTCGGGCCAAACGGAAATGGACCCATTAAGCCAAGAAGATCAATTTACAGAGTTCTCGCTAATGGGGCTACGGCTTACCGAAGGCGTGGCGAAATCAAGGTTTGAAGCCCTATCGATGGGAAAATTCGATGGCAATCTGAACAAATTGATCGAGATGGGACTTCTTGAGGTGGCCTCAGAAAGAATTAGGGCAACCGTGGAAGGTCGCCCAATTCTCAATGCGGTCCTAACTGAACTTCTCGGCGGTTAACCCACTGATAGAATTCTTAGAATTTCGTCCAACTGATCCAAGTCTTTGTATTGGAGCGAAATTCGGCCAGATTCTTTGCCAGCGTCGTGTTCAATCGATACTTTAATCTTGAGTGTCGCGGTCAGTTCTTGTTCGAGCTGAACCGTATCCGGATCATTCTCAGAAGACTTTGGCCGCTTTTCTTTGACGGCTTCTGGCTTCTCAGCTTTTGCCAATTTCTCGGCCTCGCGAACAGAAAGCCCCTCTGAGATGATGCGACGCGCAATTGCGGCAGCGTTTTCATTGCCCACCAAGGTACGAGCATGACCAGCACTTAGCTTGCCCTCGACCAAATAACCTTGAACTTCTTCAGGAAGGTTCAGGAGCCGCAACATATTTGCGATATGACTTCTGCTCTTACCTAGCGCAGTCGCAAGATTCTCTTGGGTATGAGAAAAGCGGTCCATGAGCTGCTTGTAACCCGCCGCTTCATCAATTGCGTTTAGATCTGCACGCTGAATATTCTCGATGATTGCAACTTCGAGAACTTCGATATCTGAAAATTCGCGTACGATTACAGGAACTTCGTGCAACTGTGCACGCTGCGCCGCTCGCCAACGACGTTCACCAGCAACAATCTCGTACTTGCTCGGATCACTTGGCATCACCCGGACGATAAGTGGCTGAATAATGCCCTTTTCTTTGATAGAACTGGCGAGTTCTGATAGCGCATCCTCGTTGAAGCTGCGTCGAGGCTGATTTGGATTTGGTTCAACCCGCTCTACCGCAACGAAAAGATCAGGCACTCGGGGATTATGATCTGTCGTTTCCGTCGCCATTGCGACATCAGACATCAGCGCTGAAAGCCCTCGCCCCAATCCACGAGGCTTATTTGTACGATCATTCATCACTTTATCTCCCCTTACGCTTCGCGTGCCACAATTTCTTGTGCTAATTCTCGATATGCTTCACTACCCCTTG
>JAYPUF010000019.1:0-26156 GCA_038133925.1 Marivivens sp.
GCTGCGGATCGCTTAGGGCCTCAAGTGGGATACAATAGACTTCTGCGGCACCACTTCCCCGAGTTTTACCCATGTAACCCGTTGTTCTCAAACGATAACCTGTCTTGGTTTGTCGGGGGAGCCACCACATGGGCCACTCAGAGTTCACCTAAGTGTCCAACTGACCCCTGCACCCAGTGCAACTTGCCCAACAAGATCACTGTATGCTGCAGTCAGTGAATACCTCATGCTATTACTTGTATTGCCGACTAAACCAAACGAGAAGGCTTTCTCGCTTCCCATTGAGCCGAATCCTATACCCACACTAAGGTTTGCATTCGGATCAGCGGTCGAAGCAACTTGGGTAGCAGCCATCATCATTGCGCCCATACCATCTACATATGCTTTGTTTGCAGCATGACTTGATTGTGTTGGCTTTGGCACTTCGAGAGTTCCTTGGATAACTGTCCGATGGTTTGCCCCGTTGCCAAGCTGCAGTACACCACTTGACGAATAGATTTCGTCGTTACCGCTTTGGCTTACGCTTTCGTCTGACAGAACGATTGAGTTTTCGCCGATGTGCACAGTTCCATCGTCTTCTTGCCTGAAAATACTTGCACCGTTAACTCCAGAGATCTGCTCAATCACAAGACCACCCATAGTTTCCGCATTTGCGTTATTAGTCGTATCGTTTTCATTAGTGATGTTCGTTGAAAACGAAGTGAATGAAACACCATTTGTTGAGCGGTCAATTGCAGAGTTATCTAAGATGACGGTATAGCCAGCCTCTGTGGCTATATCGAACTCCACTTGCGAAGAAGCTATCAGAATTGTCTCGACTATCTCGCCGGAGTTTAGATCAACAGTGTTTACCACATCATACCAATAGCTGTCTCCGTTGACCCCAACTGGATCAAGACCCAAACCACGATTGGTTCGCATTTTCAGATTGGTACCAGTGAAATCCAGAACCGATACAGGTGCTGAAGATAAGTCATGTACCATCGCAGAAGCGTATGTGACCCCATTTGTAGTAGTAGCTGCTGTATCAAGTGCCGCAAAGCTCTGAGAATAGTAACCAGAAAGATCACCATCAAAGGTAGTATATGAACTAGTATTGATAACCTTTACGAAGTTTACGTATTGGCCATTGCTGGTGATCTCTGCATTGTCTGTGAAATAGATTTGATACTCATCTGCAGAAGATATCGTCGGGGTGAGCGCGATAAGGCTCAAAAGGAACTTAATACTCGTCATGGATATCACCTCATACCAACTCACTGTTGTTTGAAAACTAGCCCAACTTGCTCAAAGAGCAACCTTTAAAATCTAATGTTGTGAGCCAGTTAATGAGATATGGCCGTGGAAATCCTAAACACAAATAGTTTGAAGGCGGGATCTTTCTTCAAGAGTGAGCACCTGAATAAGTCTCAAGTGAAATCTTCACAAGCCACTTGAATGTCGTCTCAAGTGTATGACCTTTACCATAACCTTCCCCAACACCCTCCCTACTCCACCCTCCAATTGCATCTATGATGTCTGGTGGGCATTCTACACTTCTAAGGCGGTCTCTAATGGCGTGCCTAAGTGAATGAACTACGATCTGATCATGAACGTTTGATTTGAGCCATTTGTTAAGTGCTGCACTAGCTGAGTTAGATAAGGTCTCGCGGCCTCTTATGTATCGTGGGAACATAAACTCTGAGCGGGACCCGACGATAGCCCGTTGCGCAGACCACAAGGCCATTCCGACGAGTGGCACTGTACGTTCACTCGCTGAAGTCTTTAGGCGTCTCCAAGGATGAGGTCTGATTAATAGGTGTGGATGTTCGTGATCAAGAAAGACATCTGTCCTAGCCAAACCCAAAGCCTCAGACAGACGCATTCCCGTGTCCATCAATAGGCCTAGTGCCCAGCGCAGCTCATCGTCTTGCCGAATACACCTTTCCCTTAGTCTCAACAGTTCGTCGGCTGTAGGAACATAACGCTTAGTCGGCTTGGCCGGTTCACCTAGGTACACACCCGAGAATACTTCCGTTGCCTGCAAACCATGTTCTTTGCTTGCGAAGTTGATGATCGCTTTGACGTTAGTGAAGTTGCGAGAAATGCTATCTTGAGCCATCCCTCGCTCTTTCAGGTAATCACGCAAAGCATTCGCATCTTGTCGCTCAAAGGCATCAATTGGTTTATCGTCTACCACCTCAAGCAGATACCCAATTGACCTCCTCGCACTCGTCTCGAAGGTCTTTGGCCTGTTTGGAGATCCCTTGAGCGACAAGTAAGTCTCTAATGCAGTGCTCAAGAGGGGTCCCTTATGCCCTTCTGGACAAACGACGCCATGTACAATTCCACGTGCCTCAGCCCCGAAAAGCTTGGCAATCCTATCGTTTCGTAGACGCCTCCTGAGGATGCTCCAGTGGTCCTCAAGTTCCTGCGATAGGAGCATAGACTGCTTGATCGCTGACGATGCGCTCGAGGTATGCAAGCAAGCCTCGAACCGAGTGAAGCCACAGGTGTGATGAAGCGCTTTAGGTATTCGCCGGGTGTAATAGTAAGTTGACCCTTTGAGTTTCAAATAAGGATATCTTTGGTGGCCCATGTGGTGGCTCCCCCGACAAACCAAGACAGGTTATCGTTTGAGAACAACGGGTTACATGGGTAAAACTCGGGGAAGTGGTGCCGCAGAAGGGACTCGAACCCCCGACCCCATCATTACGAATGACGTGCTCTACCAGCTGAGCTACTGCGGCTTCCGAAGCGGCTCTTAGCACCGCTCCGAATTGTGTAAAAGACCTATTTTTCCTGATCGGAAAGAAGTGTGTCTCCAGCGACTACGATCTCATCATCAACGTCGGCTGGTTCAGGAGCACCAACAATAAGAGGGAGCATTTCTGCACTCGACGGAATTGCCGTTTCACCCTGCGGAGGACGTTTCCACGAAAGAGTATCAAAGGCAGTACAATTGTCGCAAACGGGCTGCCACTCTGAATGGATATGATGACATTTGTCACAAATCCACTGAGGACCACGGGGAGCGGTTACAGCTTTTGCAAGCCAACCTCTCACCACCTGATCGTTCGCACCGCTTCCACGCTCGATTGCTGCCATCAGTGACAAACTTCTTGTGGTTGGATCATCCTGTGCAAGACTGCCGAGTTCTCGACGTGCTTCAGGAAAGTCTTCAGCTGCAACGTTCAACTCAGCTAGTACCAGTTTGGTTTCAGCATTATCAGGAGCAAGCTTAGCCAGAGATTTGAACCGCTTCAGACGCTCTTGCGGAGTTTCATTTGGTGCAATCTCAGCAAAAGCTCGCGCCAAATCGGGGTGCGGTTGAGCCTTCCACGCTTTGGTGATGACGCGGGTCGCATTTTTTGGGTTCGCGGCTTCAATGTAGGCGCGTGCCGCCATAACTGCAGCGGGGATAAGATCGGGCGACAGCTTGTTTGCTTCAATCGCCGCTTCGCGCGAATTGATTGAAGTATTTTCATCTCCGATCACATCTTTGGCTTCAGAAAGCGCAAGGACCGCGTCGCGGCGTTTGTGAACTTCGCGAGGAAGCGTCCCAGACTTGAGCTTTGCTCCTAGCGTCGAGCGCGCACCAGACCAGTCACCCTTCTCGGCTTGAAGTTTAAGCAAGATATCCTGGGTTTCCGAATGCTTGGGCTTCAACTCAAATGCCTTTTCAGCAAGTTTCAACGCTTTGTCTTTGTCCCCTTCGGATAATTTCTGCTTCATGATCCCGCGGATACCAACAAAACGAGTCTTGTCGTCTTCAAGAAGCTTTTTATAGGTAGCCTCAGCTTTTACACGGTCACCGACTTGCTCTGCAGCTTGCGCAATCAATAGATTTGTAAGTTCAGGTCTTTGCAGAAATCGCTCTGCTTTTGCCGCTTTAGTAAGCGCAAGATGCCCTTCCCCAGAAGCCAAAGCCATCAGGCCATCTGAAAGCGCTTCGAAACCCTTGCGCTCTCGATTTCGGGTAAAGTAGCGCGAAATTGCCGTCTCATCACCATTTAGGAAACGGAAAAGCGCAGCGAGGAAGGCAACCAGTTTGAACAAAATCCAGAGACCAACGACCATCGCGAGCAAAGCAAAAACGACCTGAAGCGGTGAAAGAGTTGCTTTGATGCCAGCGAAGGTAAGCACAAGGCTTCCTTCCATGTCCGAGACCATCACCGCGCCATATGTCAGGCCCGTGATAGCTGCAACAAAGGCCAGAATTTTGATTAGGGACCACAGCATTTAAATCGGCCTCACTTGTCGTTCAAAGAAAAAGAAAGCTCGTCCACGGCCGCAACTACAGCAGCCCGAGCCTCGGCACGGGAAATCCAGTCTACCATTTCAGCACGCGCAACTTCTGGTAGGCTCCGAACTTCGGCCAGCGCATCGACCAAGCGCGCGTCATTTAGCGCGGCCTGTGCTCGCGAAAGGATTGCATCTACCGAAGTGCCCTCTTGTGGTGTCACCGAACGCACATCGAATTGGCTTCGCAGAAATGCCCCAAAGGCGGTGCGTTCCTCGCCATCCACCCCCTCAGCACGGGCGACTGCAAGTGCGCTATCAGCAGCGATATCAAAATCAGCGACAAGAGCGGCCTGTGTCGAAACGCCCTCACCTGCGTTTTGAGCAATTGCTTCAGGCACCTCATTACCAAGTGCAGCAGAGAATTCAGACAACACGGCCTGATAAGGAGCACCAGTTTCGATTGCGGTTTGAACCTTGGCCAAAGCGAGGCTCAGCGTTGCAGAGCGGGCAACTTCTGCCGCACTTGCTTCAAACTGCTGAGACTGAACTTGGGCTGCCTCTAGTTGAGACGAGGCTTGACTAACCATCTGCGAGAGAGACGTCTGCTGCGCATCAAGTTCCGCACGTAGTGACACGATTTCTTGCTGATATTCGGCAAGCGCGGCGGGAGAAAGCGCGCCGGCCTCCGCAGGTGTTTCCAATGCCAAATCAAGTCGCGATGAAACTTCTTCAATTCGACGTTCAATTCCTGAAACTTGCTCAGCGATCACTTCAAGTTCTTGATAGAATATCGCGGCAACTTCCTCTTGAGACAGAACCTTCGGCAGCGCATCAACTCGAGCTTGGAGTGCTTCAAAATCCCCGACGGCGACCATCGGGACCGCGTCGGCTTTGGTAGAGTAAAGGTTTGGAAAAAGAACAGCTGCGCCGAAACCAATTGCGCCTGCGATAGCCCCACCCAAGACCAATGGAACAAACGAAGATTTGGTTTTTTTCGGATTTTTCTGATCTTGAGAAGTTAGAGAATCGGCTTCCACCTGCGCGGGAGTGTCGGTCGATTTGGCCTCGACATCCACTTGAGATTTATTTTCAACGACAATCTCGGCATCCGAAATAACGGGTACATCTTCCACGGGCATTGCCTTAATAGCCTCGACTTCGACAATTTCAGACGTAGAACTTTGGGCTTGCTCGGTCGCTCCCTCGTCGCTCTTGGCCTTTTTTCGCGATGCGGGTCTGGGTTTTGAATTACTTGAGGTCGGCTTTGCCACAATCGATTCCTTGATACAAAGTCACAGACATTACGGCTCCAACCTAGTCTTCTTGTTTAAGTTGCTCAAGCAACCGACGGGTCCAAAAGTTGGAATAGGCGGTGACAGGTCGCCGCAACCATGCTTTGAGCGTCAGGTTTATCCACGACACGAACCGTATCTACTCCAAGATCGGAAACTTCCGCAGCAACCGCTTGGCTCATTGCAATAACATGTAATGGCGCTCTGAGTTCCGGAATAAGACCAAAAACAAGGGATGAACGAGGCGAAAAAAGAGGAACTAGAAGTGGTTCATTGCCTGCAAGTGCACGAAGCAATTGCTCACTCGGTGCGCAGGTCATTTGGCGGTAGGTGACAACACCTTCACAGTTGAAACCTAAGCCATTCAGCCTCTCAACAACTTGGCCTATTATATGCTCGCCGTGAACATGGACTAGGGGATAATGTGGTTTCATCGATGCGATCATCGCTACAAGATCATCTGCAGCGCCATCGGCAGATATGCTCTCAAATCCAGCTTTGCTCGCAGTTTCAGCCGTTTTTGCCCCAACACAAAATGCCCTTGTCCCGATTGCAAAACCAAGCCTCTTCGCGCCAGCAACGCCATTCGCCGATGTTAAGATCAAAGCTTTACGTTCGGTCTTGATTGAAGCTGGGACTTCTACGATTTCCAGCAACGGGGAAATGATTGAATTGATCTTAAACCCCACCTGCGCTTCGATTTGGGACAAGAAGCGCAAGGAGGCCTCCATGGGACGTGTCAGAACCAAGATTGCCATAGGTAGAACCAACTCATAGATCACGCCCATTGTTCGGGCGGCCTCAGAGTGTTACCTGCCTTTGCAAGAGGTGCAACCGGCGAACAGATGAAAAAATCATTAACTATCTTAGGAATTGAAAGCAGCTGCGACGACACGGCGGCCGCCGTCGTCTCGGGAATGCCAGACAAAGCCGAAGTCCTAAGCTCTGTCGTTTACGGCCAATTCGAGCTGCATTCTGATTTTGGCGGTGTCGTCCCAGAGATCGCCGCACGAGCACACGCCGAGAAAATCGACATCTGCGTAGAAGAAGCCCTTGAGAGTGCAGGTCTTACATTGGCCGATATCGACGCGATTGCAGTGACATCTGGCCCCGGTTTGATTGGCGGAGTGCTCAGCGGTGTCATGTGTGCAAAAGGTCTGGCAATCGCATCGAATAAGCCCCTGCTCAGCATCAACCACCTTGCCGGTCACGCACTCACGCCGCGCCTCACAAATAGCATCACATTTCCGTACCTAATGCTTTTGGTCTCAGGTGGTCATTGTCAATTTCTCATCGCACACAGTGAAGAATGCTTTGAGCGAATTGGAGGCACAATCGACGACGCGCCCGGTGAGGCATTCGACAAAACTGCCCGACTGCTTGGTTTATCGCAACCAGGTGGTCCGCACGTCGAACAGGCAGCAAAACTCGGTGACCCAAAGAAATACCCGTTGCCACGTCCACTCTTGGACCGCGAAGGGTGTGACATGTCTTTTTCCGGTCTCAAGACAGCTCTATTGCGCAGTCGGGATTCAGTGATTGCTGAAAAGCAGGGGCTATCAAAGCAGGATCAGGCAGATCTCGCTTCGAGCTTCCAAGCTGCTATTAGAGACATTTTAGTCGAAAAGACCCGCCGCGCTTTGCAGCGATACCTTGAGCTTTTGCCCTCCGCTCCGACTTTGGCCGTTGCGGGTGGCGTCGCTGCGAATATGGAGATTCGCGAGGCACTAACTGCGTTGTGCGATCAAATGGGGGTCGAGTTCACGGCTCCTCCTCTTAAACTCTGCACCGATAATGCGGCAATGATCGCATATGTTGGTCTCGCAAAATTTGCTATTGGGCACACCGACGATTTGACTTTTTCTGCGCGTCCAAGATGGCCCCTCGACGCTTCCGCTCCGGCACTGCTAGGTTCGGGCAAAAAGGGAGCTAAGGCATGAAGATTTCGATTTTAGGTGCAGGAGCATTTGGCAGCGCCTTGGCTGTATCGCTTTCAACCAATGCTCCCGTCACGCTCTGGGCTCGCGACGATGCAATGATCAAGCACGCTGAAATCGATAGGTGCGTTCCCCGCCTTGCCGGCGTTAAGTTACCCAACGAAATTAGGCTCACCAGTGACCTTGATAATGCATTGGCCGCAAATACTATTTTGCTGGCCATCCCTGCGCAGAAAATTCGAGATTTTGTAAATGAAAACGCCTCGAAACTGCAGGGCAAAACGATCGTCTCATGCTCGAAAGGTATTGACCTCGATACCTTGACTGGACCTGCTATGGGCGCTGGAAGCCTCGTGACAACGGCAACAGTTGCATGCCTTACAGGGCCAAGTTTTGCGGCAGATATCGCACGTGGCCTACCAACGGCTCTTACTTTAGCGTGCCCCTCAAATCAAATGGGCATCCAACTACAACAGGCTCTAACAACGCCAAATATTCGCCTTTATCGTACAACCGACCTTCTTGGTGCTGAACTTGGTGGTGCGCTCAAGAATGTAATGGCGATCGCCTGTGGCGCCTGTATTGGCAAAGGATTTGGCGATAGCGCACGCGCAGCTTTGATGACCCGCGGGTTCGCGGAAATGCAGCGTCTTGCAGAGCACCTGGGGGCCAGAGCCGAAACTCTCGCCGGACTTTCAGGCCTTGGTGATCTTGCATTAACCTGCACTTCTGACCTTTCGCGAAATTATCGTTTTGGATTTGCGCTTGGGAATGGAGATAGCTTCGATACAGATACGACCGTAGAAGGAGCTTCGACTGCAATTGCTGTCGCAAAATTGGCAAAGCGAGATGAGCTAGACCTTCCGATAAGCCAAGCCGTAGCCGCACTTGTCGCGGGCGAAATGAATGTGAACGATGTTCTAAAGGCCCTACTTGCCAGACCACTCAAAGAGGAATGACCTATGCGATTTGCCGTAATCACCAAAGACAAGCCCGGTGCACTTCAACTGCGCCTCGACACCCGCGATGCGCATGTCGCCTATCTCAAAGAAACTGGCGTTGTAGAAATGGCAGGACCATTTCTAAATGATGCTGAAGAGATGTGCGGTTCGCTCGTGATCATCGACGTCGAAAATCTTGCCACCGCTCAAGCTTGGGCGGACAACGATCCCTATGCAAAAGCTGGCCTCTTTGCCGAGTCCCGCGTTCAGGCATGGAAAAAGGTCATTGGCTGATGGCGTATTGGCTGTTCAAATCTGAGCCCGACGCCTGGAGCTGGGACCAACAGGTAGCCAAGAGGGCTGAGGGTGAGGAATGGACAGGCGTTCGAAATTATCAGGCCCGCAACAACATGCGGGCCATGAAAATAGGGGACCTTGGGTTCTTTTACCACTCTCGTACAGGGCTGGAGATCGTTGGGATTGTCGAGGTTTGTGCCGAAGCCCATCCAGATAGCTCGACCGACGATCTTCGATGGGAATGCGTTGATATCAAAGCGGTTAAGCCCGTGACCAAGCCGGTTAGCATGGCGGCCATTAAAGCAGACCCAAGGCTTGCTGACATGGTGCTCGTCAAAAACTCCCGCCTTTCAGTTCAACCAGTCACTGAACAAGAGTGGGGAATAATCTGCAAATTAGGCGAGACGAACGCCTAATTTTGTGCTGATGTTCCCTTATTTAGCGAACGGAGGGAACATTGGAATTACTCAACATTCTCGTCGCAGGTGCGGCGGCATGGATCTACGGCGCAGTTCACTACATGGTACTTTCAAAACCGTGGCTTGCTGCGAATAACATCGAATGCGATGAGAACGGCAGACCCAAGACAAACAATGGTGCAATACCTTTTATCCTGTCTGCGATCGCGATGGTCGTCGTTGCCGGCATGATGCGCCATATATTTGCAATGTCGGGGATTGTGAGCATCGGCGGCGGCGCAGTTGCAGGTTTTGGGGTCGGTGCATTCTTCATCGCACCTTGGACAATTATCAACAATGCCTACCCGGGACGCCCCTTTATGTTATCGGCAATTGATGGGGGATATTCGATTGTCGGGTGCACGATCATCGGTATCATCTTGAACCTATTCTAACGCAAAGAAGGGTTCAGGCCGAAATGCCCGAACCCTTCTTCTCACCCCACGTGCTCCCTAGCACCACACGTGTTCGAAAATCTCTGGTCGGGCCATCCTAGCCGCAGTACTTTCAAAAGAGAAAACGGGCCACTCTGCAAAAGAATAGCCCGCTTAATTTGAGTGAAATCCGCTCTACTTATTTGGTGAAAACCGTCTCTTTACCAAAATGCTTTGTCAGCATGTAGTAAACGACGGCGCGGTATTTGTCGCGTTCCGAACGGCCATACGTTTCGAGAACCGAATTGATCGCTTCCATAAGCTGAGGTCCATCAGTTAAACCAAGCTTCTTGATGAGGAAGTTCTTCTTGACGGTTTCAAGTTCAGAATCCTGAGTGCCAGCAACTGTCGAAGCGTCAGCGTCATAAATTGACGGCCCGCAACCAATTGTCACTTTGGTCAGAAGGTCCATATCGGGTGACATTCCGCACTTGTTCTTTAGATCATCCGCGTATTTGGCGATTAGATCGTCTCTTTTTCCCATTGTTATCTCCGCATTCAGTCCCAAACGGCAACTGCCGCTGCCAAGAGCCTAGCAACTCGCACTTTACGTGCAAAGAAAAAAGCCACGCCTACCTTGGGGTAAGCGTGGCTTTTAACGGAGGCAGTACCCTTAGTAGCGATAGTGCTCTGGCTTAAAGGGGCCTTCGACGGTGACGCCGATGTAATCAGCCTGATCCTTGCGGAGCTGGGTAAGCTTAACGCCGATGCGGTCGAGGTGGAGACGCGCAACCTTTTCGTCGAGGTGCTTGGGGAGAATGTAGACGCCGGGGGCGTAGTCTTCGCCCTTGGTCCAAAGTTCGATCTGCGCAAGTACTTGGTTGGTAAAGGAAGCCGACATTACGAACGACGGGTGGCCGGTCGCGTTGCCGAGGTTCAACAAGCGGCCTTCAGACAGAAGGATCAGGCGGCTGCCCGAAGGCATCTCGATCATGTCCACCTGCTCCTTGATGTTGGTCCACTTGTGGTTCCGCAGAGCCGCAACTTGGATCTCGTTGTCAAAGTGGCCGATGTTCCCGACGATCGCCATGTCCTTCATCTCGCGCATATGCTCGATGCGGATGACGTCGCGGTTGCCTGTAGTGGTGATGAAAATGTCAGCCGAAGCCACAACGTCTTCGAGGGTCACAACTTCAAAGCCGTCCATTGCCGCCTGAAGCGCACAGATCGGATCGACTTCAGTGACTTTCACACGTGCACCTGCGCCGCGCAGTGACGCGGCCGAACCTTTGCCTACGTCGCCATAACCGCAAACGACAGCAACCTTGCCTGCCATCATCGTGTCGGTCGCACGGCGGATGCCGTCAACGAGCGACTCTTTACAGCCGTATTTGTTGTCGAACTTGGACTTGGTGACCGAGTCATTCACGTTGATCGCAGGGAAGGGCAGCTGGCCCTTCTTGTGCAGATCATAGAGACGGTGAACGCCGGTGGTGGTTTCCTCGGACACGCCCTTGATGGCTTCTTTGGTCTTGGTGAACCAGCCTGGACTTGCCTTCATACGCTTGTGGATTTGCGCCTTGATGACTTCTTCTTCCTCAGACTGAGGCACAGGGATGATGTCCTCGCCAGCTTCGGCGCGGGCGCCAAGCAGAACATAGAGCGTCGCATCACCACCATCGTCGAGGATCATGTTCGCGCCTTCTGGGAACATGAAGGACTTATCGAGGTAATCCCAATGCTCTTCGAGGGTCTGGCCCTTAACGGCGAAAACCGGAATACCTGCCTCGGCAATCGCCGCGGCAGCGTGGTCTTGGGTCGAGAAGATGTTGCAGGACGCCCAGCGCACATCAGCGCCCAAAGCCACCAGTGTCTCGATCAGAACAGCGGTTTGGATGGTCATGTGGAGCGAGCCCACAATGCGTGCACCCTTCAAGGGCTGGCTCTCACCGAACTCCGAACGGCAGGCCATCAGCCCCGGCATTTCCGTTTCAGCGATGTCCAATTCCTTGCGGCCAAAACCCGCAAGGGCGATGTCTTTGACGATGTAGTCCTTCGGCATACGCCGCACTCCTTTTTTCGATTTGAAGGGCAGATAGCACTCAGACCCCGTCTCGACAACATTAACGGCATTTCTTAGGATTATCGGCAAGAATTGAGGGCAGAAAATGACGCAAAAACGAGCATGGCAACGTATGTTGTCCGGACGTAGACTTGATCTCCTTGATCCAACGCCGATGGACATTGAGATCGAAGACATTGCACATGGTCTTGCCTTTGTGGCGAGATGGAACGGGCAGACAATTGGTGACTACCCTTATTCGGTCGCTGAGCACTCTCTTTTGGTCGAGGAGATTTTCAGCCAACAAAACGGTGGCGTTCCCATTCGTTGGAAACTTGCGGCACTTCTCCATGACGCCCCCGAATACGTAATTGGTGACATGATCTCACCGGTAAAGGCTGCGATCGGCGAAGAGTATGGCAAGCTGGACGAGCGCTTAGTTGCGGCGATTCACATCCGATTTGGATTGCCCGCGCAGATTCCTTTAACGATCAAAAAGAAGATCAAAGATGCCGACAAGATCAGCGCTTGGCTAGAGGCCACTCAAATCGCGGGGTTTTCAGAGCACGAGGCGAATAAGCTCTTTGGTATTATCGACCCTAAACTAGCCAAAACTCTCAAAATCAGATTGCGTCCGCCCGCAGAAGTTCGGGCAGATTTCACTGCAAGACATCAGGAATTGATCACAGCGCTTTGATTATTTAGGGCTGCGCTTTGCGAGAATGCGCTGGAGTGTTCTACGATGCATATTGAGACGCCGTGCAGTTTCAGACACGTTGCGATCACAAAGTTCGTAGACGCGCTGAATATGCTCCCAACGAACACGGTCCGCACTCATCGGGTTTTCAGGAGGTGGGGGAAGTTCATCGCCGCGCGAAAGCAGTGCGTTGATGACATCATTCGCATCCGCAGGCTTAGAGAGATAATCGGTTGCGCCGATCTTAACCGCAGCCACAGCAGTTGCGATAGCGCCATAACCTGTAAGAACGACGATACGGCTGTCTGGGCGCTTTTCCCGAAGAGTTTCAACAACGTCCAGACCATTACCATCCTCTAGACGTAGATCAACAACTGCAAACGCTGGAGGTCTGGCAGTGGCAATCGCCTTTCCAGCAGCAACAGATCCTGCAAGTTCGACTTCAAACCCACGTTTTTCCATGGCCTTCCCAAGGCGACGCAAAAAAGCTTCGTCATCATCAACGAGAAGAAGTGACTTATCTTCTCCGAGATCGAGTTCTTCTGAAGTCATTAGGCTCTTCCCATGTTTCCACGTACTACAGGTATCGCCCCGATCCTCTTAGGTCAATTCGCACCAGTTTGATCAATCAGACATGCGACCCGATCAGCGACCATTTCCGCCGTGTCGTCACGGCGATAAAAATCGATAACACCAAGGCTAGGGATATTGAAATATGCCATCGTAGAGTGATCAACGATGTAATAATCGGGATCATCGTCCTGTTTCTTGTAATAGGTACGATAGGCCCTAGATGCTGCTGCAACTTGTTCAGCGGTTCCAGTAAGTCCGATCATCTTTTCATCAAAGTTCGCAGCAAAGTCACCGACAACTTCGGGTGTGTCACGATCAGGATCGATCGAAATGAAGATTGGGGTCACATCGTACCCCCGCTCCGACAAAAGAGCGGTCGCGTCAACATTGCGAAGGTTATCAAGTGGGCAAACATCAGGACAGAATGTGTATCCGAAATAGAGGATCGACGGCCCAGAAATCACATCCTTGTCTGTGACGATATTTCCGTTCTTGTCTAAGAGCTCGAATGGCCCACCGATGGCGCCACCCGCAACCTGAGCGGCACCACATTCGGCATACTGAGGCTCGGGTTTAAAGACCGTTATCGCAAGAACCCCTGCAGTCACACATAACGCAACAGTAGCGGTCGCGGTTATTGCAATCATCGATCTCATACTTGGCTTCCATCTCACTCGCGGATTGATCCTAATACGTTGCGCAAATAACAGTATAACTACGGCAGACACAACAGGAGTGGCCATGCCCTCGACCGAACTAGAAGCTCTCGAACACCGCGAAAGATCCAATTGGGTCCGCTTGCACACTTTGGTCGTCCTACGCTGGATTGCTATTGCTGGACAAAGTTTAGCGATCTTGGCCGCTGTCCAGGTCTACGACTTCCAGTTCGAAGTTGGGATGACTGCCATGGCCGTTGGGGCGTCAATTGTGGCGAACCTTTTTTCAACCTTCCTTTATCCCAAAAATAAGCGACTGTATGAGCGCGAAGCCTTTCTCATGCTGCTCTTCGATTTGTTACAGCTTGGATTATTGCTCTACCTTACGGGCGGATTAAACAATCCTTTCGCCATTCTGGTCCTTGCGCCCGTCACAATATCGGCAACATTTCTTCGCCTAAATTCGACACTGATCATCGGTATCGTTGCAATTGCGATCGTATCGACACTTGCGCTTTTTCATCTTCCTCTTTCTAGTTCCTATGGAACTTCGCTAATGCTCCCAGATCTCTTTCTGTTTGGCTTTTGGCTCTCCCTGATAACTGGGATCGTTTTTCTTGGGCTCTATGCACGCCAAATTACAGCAGAAATGCACAATATGAGCGATGCACTCTTCGCGACCCAAATGGCACTTGCTCGCGAGCAAAAACTTACCGATCTAGGAGGTGTCGTCGCAGCCGCAGCGCATGAACTGGGCACGCCGCTTGCGACAATCAAGCTGGTAAGTGGCGAACTTCTCGATGAAGTTTCGAACAACGAAGCGTTGCGCGAGGATGTTCTTTTGATCAAGGAGCAAGCTGATCGTTGCCGCGACATCCTTCGCTCCATGGGGCGCGCTGGCAAAGATGATCTCCACATCCGACGTGTACCCATCGAAGCTCTCGTCAAAGAAGCCGCCGAGCCTCACATGTCACGCGGGAAAATCATCGAGTTTTCAGTTTCACCCGAAACCGATCACCCAAAGCATCAGCCTGTTGTCGAACGACACCCAGAGGTGCTCCACGGTTTACGCAACCTGATCCAAAACGCAGTCGACTTTGCCGAGTCAAAAGTGGAGGTTGAGATGGACTGGAACGAGTCCACAATAACCCTCAGGATCGCGGATAATGGCAGAGGTTTTCCGGCTTCAGTAATTGGCCGTATTGGAAACCCCTTTGTGAGCCGCAGGCGGCAAAACGAAGATCGTAAGGTTCGCCCCGGTTATGAGGGAATGGGCCTCGG
Source organism: Marivivens sp. (assembly GCA_038133925.1). Lineage (GTDB taxonomy): Bacteria > Pseudomonadota > Alphaproteobacteria > Rhodobacterales > Rhodobacteraceae > Marivivens. The sequence continues at coordinate 14,793 of JAYPUF010000019.1, forward strand.
TCTTTTCATCGCAAAGACGCTCCTTGAGCGCTCTGGTGCAAGACTATCATTTTCTAACGGTGGCGCTTTTGCGATGGGCGAAGCATCTGGAGGCGCGATTGTCACTGTGGAATGGCCCAGAGATCGTTTGGACCCTCCCGGAAACAAATATGATGCGCTTGGAGAAAATCAGCCGTTCCAAGTTTAACCTCGGATTAACCGACTCTGTTGAAGTTAGTGAACTCAACTTCAGTTAGAGTCGATTTTCACCGTGTACCAATCAACCGAGTTTTGGATTTTTCTGTTCGCTACACTCGGAGCTATCTCGCTCACTGGTATTTTTGCGGGGAGATTTTTCTCTGAGAAAATTGCGTCTAGCCGCATATTATTGAAAGAGGCTGAGCATGCGGTGACCTTTATTTTTGATGATGAGAACCTCGTCGATGCGTCTTCGCACGCAAAAAAGTTGTTTTCTGGTTTTACCGCGTCGCGCGACTCAGATTTTGAATGTTTTTTGCGTCTATTCACACCAACCTTTCCCAAACTTCGAGCATCGCTTGAAACGCTTGCAGTTGAGCGGGTGAAAATCATCAATTCACCGATCAATCACCACGCCAGATTGAAAGCTGAATACTGGAATGGGATCGCTCGTCTGACATACAGCGATACACAAGAAAGCCTCAAAACCCGAGCACCTCTCGAACTCGAAGCACTCGAAACAGAGATTCAAACCCTGCGGGCGATAGCTGAGCAGTCCCCGCAGCCAATTTGGGAAGAGGAAGATGGCACCATAACTTGGGCAAATGAGGCTTATCTGGGTCTGGCAAATGAACTTGGCCACCCAGCCCACGCATGGCCACCAGTGCGTATCTTCAGTGATGTTACATCCTCTGCGGAAGCAAATATCCGCGAGCGCGTCGCAGCGCAAAAACTTGGGTCACCGAATTGTCGCTGGTTCGATATCACTTCGGCAAATCGCAACGGGCGCAGTATCCATTTTGCAATAGATATTGATCCGTTAGTCCAAGCAGAAAACAGCCAGAAAAACTTCGTTCATACGCTCTCACGTATTTTCGCAGAACTCTCTGTAGGTATTGCGGTATTCGACAAGAACCGGCGGCTAATGAACTTCAATCCAGCACTTTCGGACCTTACTGGGTTGTCCTTCAACTTTCTCTCTTCGCAACCTGACATACAAGGCCTCTTAGACAGACTTCGTGAAAACAGGTTCTTTCCCGAACCTCGCAACTATCGGTCATGGCGGGAAACTGTCTCGTATCTTGAAACGTCTGCGATCGACGGCACTTATTGTGAAAACTGGGATCTTCCAGATGGAAGGATCATCAAGGTTACGGGACGACCGCACCCAAATGGCGCCATTGCATTTATTTGGGAGGACGTGAGCTCTGAAATAGCTTCAAACAGAGACTTTCGTAAGAAAATCGAGAATGCCCAAGCTGTTCTCGATCAGCTGCCAGAAGCTATTGCGGTCTTTGAGCAATCTGGAGAAATTTGTCTGTCCAATTCGGCTTATAGGCGTCTTTGGTACGGCAACCCAGACTATTTCCTTGAAGCCGAAAGCATCTTTGAAACCATTCGCCATTGGCAAAGTAAATGCGAGGAGAGCTCAAACTGGAGCACTATCCGGGAATCAATCTGCCAAACTGAGAACAAGGCAGGTGAGCCAATTTCTATAAGACTACTGAATGGTCGCCGACTTGAGTGCCACATCTCGGTTCTCAAGAATGGAAAAACTATGATCAAGTTCCGCACCAAACTTCGTAGCACACAACTCCCAAATTGGATCGAAGGAACGGCAGCTCAACACCTTCGAGCGTGATCTGGACTTGCAGCGATATTCCGATGGAATACTGTATGGCTTATGGAAAAAGCCGTCATTTCACGCACCTTCAAAACTGAAGAAGAGAGCCGACAGTTTGCGCAGCAAATCGCAGAACTGTTGCGCATTGGTGATATTCTCTTGTTGGAGGGCGATATCGGAGCTGGAAAAACTTTCTTTGCTCGCTCCGCAATTCAGTACCTACTTGGCCGTGAAGAGGATGTTCCATCACCGACGTTCACGATCGTACAGAATTACAGCACTAAAGTTGGCGAAATTTGGCATTGCGATCTCTACCGGCTGACATCACCCGACGAAGCCATTGAGCTTGGCCTTGACGAAGCATTTGAAGAGGCGATCTGCCTAATCGAATGGCCCGACCGTTTGGGTGAACTCTCACCACTAGTTGCGTTACGACTAAAGTTCGCAGCCGGTGAAAGCCAGCATTCGGTCGAAGTGTTTGCCTCTTTGGACTGGCAAAGTCGATTGGAGCGCGCGTTTGACTAACTTTGACCCGATCGAGGCGTTCTTGTCATCAGCCGGTGTATCTGACTGGCATCGCACGCGACTCCCTCAAGATGCTTCTACTCGGTACTACTTGAGGCTCTCACAGGCTGATCACTCCGCAATTCTTATGGTCGCAGAGCCCGATGCCCAATTTCAGGCGTTCATCGATATAGCCGACTTGTTGTCAAGCAACGGCCTTTCTGCGCCCAAAATTATAGCCCGGGCACCCGGTCTTCTTTTACTTGAAGATTTGGGTAAGGCGAACGCTGCGGAACACCTAAGAGAACACCCTGATGATGAGGCAAGGATATATCTTCGAGTTGTCGAAGCGATTTCAAAAATTCAAGCCATTACGCCAATCAAAGCCATAGGAACGCTAGATGCCAAAGCAGCGCGAAATTTGGCAGAGCTTTTCCTAGAATGGTGTGCGCCATCTCTTGCTCCTACTGCATTGGAAAAACTGCAAGGCGCTTGGAGTGGTCTAGAGCCCTATAATCCGGTTTTGTCTCTCCGAGATCTTCATGCGGAAAATATCATTTGGCGTCCTGAACAAAGTGGGATCGCACAAATAGGTCTCCTTGACTTTCAAGATGCAGTCTTAACGCACCCTATTTACGATCTCGTCTCACTTCTGAGGGATGCGAGGCGCGACGTTCAGCCTCATACGGTCCATGCCGCAAAAGAAGTGTTTCTTTCTAATTCCACAATGAGCGCTAATGACTTTGAACGAGCTTTTGCGACCTTATCCGTCCAACGCTCGCTCCGGATTCTTGGGATATTTCGAAGGCTGGATGTTCGGGATCGACGAACAAAATATCGTGCGTTTGAGCCTCGCATTGTCAGCTATCTTAGAGAGGACCTACGACACCCTTACCTGGCTGAGTTCAAAGAAATTTTAGAACCAGAGATCGGACAGTATGATTGATACGGCATTCTTCTATGCTGCGGGTCTTGGAACAAGAATGCGGCCTCTTACTGACACTCGTCCCAAACCGCTGATCGAGGTCGCAGGCAAGACGTTGCTCGAACACGCAATTGATCCCGCGAGAGAGGCGGGAATTACGAGGCTCGCCACTAATGTTCATTACCTTGCAGATCAGATTGAGAGACACCCTTGCGTCGCTGATTTCATAATTCTCGATGAGCGATCAAAAGTTCTTGAAACTGGGGGTGGCTTGAAAAAAGCGGCTCAAACTTTGGGTAATTCACCCCTTTTCACAATGAACACAGACGCTGTCTGGAGTGGAGCCAACCCATTTTCATCACTTCACAGAAAATGGAACTCGGCCGAAATGGGGGCATTTCTTTTACTTGTTCGAACAGAGAATGCCCGCGGTTATTCTGGAGCAGGGGATTTTCAGATTGACGCGAAGGGTCGCCTTCAGAGGGGATCGGGTTTTGTCTACACAGGCTGTCAGATAATTGATCCATCTGGCCTAGCGAACTTTGACGAAGACGTATTTTCAACCAACCTATATTGGGACCGACTTTGCAAAGAGAACAAACTCTATGGACTTATCTATGAGGGCCTCTGGTGCGATGTCGGTCGCCCTTCATCGATCGGTATTGCCGAAGAAATGTTAGAAGAAGCCAAATATGTTTAAACCGAGTAAGACCCCTAAAATCTTTGGCCTAGCACCCGGGGTGGATTTTGCCGCGGCTCTCGTAGACGGGCTCATCGAACGGTCCAGTGGAAAAGACCCATTTCTTCTGGCGCGAACCGAAGTCTTTTTGAACACTCAACGCATGGTGCGGCGTGTAGAAGAGGTTTTCGACCAACGTGGAAGCCTTCTTTTGCCGCGATTACGGCTTGTGACCGATCTTTCTGATGAATCGATTGCTTCAGATATTCCTCCAGCGATTGCGCCATTAAGGCGTCGACTTGAGTTGACGAACTTTGTCGCAAAGCTTCTGGAAAACGAACCAGAACTTGCACCTCAGTCTTCGCTCTACGATTTGTCCGACAGTCTTGCAGGGCTCATGGACGAAATGCATGGCGAAGGCATCGATCCTCAGACAGTGAATAATCTCGATGTCGCTGATCAAAGCGGACATTGGGCGCGAGCACTTAAGTTCATAAATATTATCAGCGGCTTCTATAATGCCTCGAGCACGCAACCTGACAAAGAGGCTCGCCAACGTCTTGTTGTGATGCGCCTTGTGAACTCTTGGATTGAACTCCCCCCCGCCCATCCAATTATTGTAGCGGGTTCGACTGGTTCACGCGGAACTACGGCTCTCTTGATGGAGGCCGTTTCGAAACTCCCTCAAGGCGCGATTATTCTGCCTGGCTTCGATTTCGAAATGCCAAGCTCGGTGTGGAAATCGATGGAGCGCGAAAATGGTGCAGAGGACCACCCTCAATTCCGGCACAAAATCGTCGCAGAGAAAGCAGGAATCGCAAAAGAAGACGTACAGCCTTGGAGCGATCACCCTTGTCACTCAATCGAACGGAACATGGTCATTTCGCTCTCGCTTCGGCCTGCGCCTGTCACTGACCAATGGCTTAGTGAAGGTCATAAACTAGGTGATCTTGAGTACGCGATGAAAGATGTTTCACTCATCGAAGCTCCTTCCCCGCGGATCGAGGCCGAAGCAATCGCACTCGTTCTTCGTAAAGCTCTGAATGAAGGCAAGAAGGCAGCGCTGATCACCCCTGATCGGAACTTGACGCGTCAAGTATCAGCTGCACTTGTTCGGTGGAATATTGAGGCAGATGATAGCGCGGGCCAGCCACTTGCGCTTTCACCTCCAGGCCGTTTTCTGCGCCAAATTGGGGAGCTGATTGGTGCAAAACTCACAGCCGAAGATCTCTTGTCTGTGCTCAAACACCCATTAACCCACAGTAAACGTGATGATCGTCGCGAACATCTTTTGCGCACACGTCGACTTGAACTACACATTCGTCGAAACGGACCTGCATTCCCGTCTGCTGAAACCATAACCGCATGGGCTACAGGAAAAGAAGCGGAACGGGACGAGAAACTGCCAGAATGGGGAGCGTGGGTTGCTCAATGCATCAGCGAGAGCCAAACGACCAACGAGGCACACCTAACAGAATTCGTCGCACACCACCGCGCCAAAGCGGAACTTTGGGCCGCTGGACCCAATGCAATAGAGACCAGTGGCGGGCTATGGGATGAGGCCGCTGGGCGAAAAGCGCTACAAGTTATAAAAGAACTTGAAAAGCACGCGGATGCCGGCTGCGTACTGACTGCGCGCAACTACCTATCGCTCTTCAATGCAATTTTGTCGAAGGGCGAAGTCCGCAACCCTGACACCGTCCACCCAATGATCCAGTTCCTAGGAACGCTTGAGGCCCGCGTACAATCTGCCGAGGTCATCGTCTTGGGAAGCATGAATGACGGAACTTGGCCCGAAGCGACAGCACCCGACCCTTGGCTTAATCGCAAAATGCGCCGAGATGCGGGTCTATTACTGCCCGAAAGGCGTATCGGACTTTCTGCACATGACTATGAACAAGCTGTGGCAGGCAAAGAAGTTTGGATCTCGCGCTCTGTTAGATCAGATGAAGCAGAAACCGTTCCCTCGCGATGGTTGAACCGTCTTGTAAATCTTTTATCCGGACTTCCCGACCAAAAAGGCGATCTCGCGCTTGAGACGATGCGGAGCAAAGGACGAGACATTCTAGGTCACCTTGCCGCTAACGAAGCTATTGATCAGCAAGTACAGCCCTATCGACGTCCCTCGCCTAGACCACCAGTTTCCGCTCGCCCCAAAGAGCTTTCTGTAACGCAGATCAAGACGCTCGTTCGTGATCCATATTCCATATATGCTGAGAAAGTTCTTGGCCTACGCGCACTTGATCCACTCGTGCAAACCGCTGATGCGCCTACACGCGGAATCGTAATTCACACGATCCTCGAGAAATATATCAAAAGTGGAACTGTTCCCCACGATCCTATGGCGCTTGAAACATTGCTGACGATCACGGATTCCGTTCTGGAAGAGGAATGTCCTTGGCCGACCGTGCGCAGAATGTGGCGCGCGAGGATCGAACGCGTCGCGGCGTGGTTCATTGAAGGAGAGAAGGCTCGGCGTGAGATCGGAACACCTAAGTATTTCGAAACCAAGGGGTTCCTCAAACTGGACAACCTTGACTTCATGATCAAGGGAACTGCGGATCGAATGGATGAAACCGAGGATGGATCGGTCGTCATCTACGATTACAAGTCCGGGACCGTACCATCCGAAAAGCAGCAGGCCTATTTTGACAAACAGCTCCTGCTTGAGGCTGCGATGGTCGAACGCGGCGCTTTTGAAGATGTAGGAGCAAAACCAGCTAAGGGTGCGACCTATATCGGTCTCGGAAGCGCGCCAAAGGAAAGCGCAGCGCCATTGGCAAAGTTTCCGGCAGATCAAGTCTGGACGGAATTTGGCCAACTTATCGGAGCATGGATGAACGTGGAGCGAGGATACACCGCACGGCTCGCACCGTTCACCGAAGGGGATGCGAGCTATTACGACCACCTCGCTCGTTTTGGGGAATGGGACCAGACGAATGAGATTGCGCCGGAGGACATGGAATGACGGTCAACGATGCAACCCTTCGTCAAATCGAAGCTGCGGACCCCAAGGCGTCGACGTGGCTTTCGGCAAACGCTGGATCAGGCAAAACCCGTGTGCTCACCGACCGTGTGGCACGACTTCTACTCGATGGTGTTGATCCGCAAAATATTCTCTGCCTGACCTACACAAAGGCCGCTGCAAGTGAAATGCAAAACCGTCTTTTCAAACGTCTGGGCAAGTGGTCAATGATGGCCAATACCGACCTTCAGCGTGACCTTAAAGAACTTGGAACGAGCGGTGAAATTGACGATGAAACGTTAGCCCAAGCTCGCACCCTATTCGCCCGTGCTATCGAAACACCAGGTGGTCTCAAGATCCAAACGATCCACTCGTTTTGCTCCAGCATTCTGAGACGCTTTCCACTCGAGGCACAAGTTAGCCCTCAATTCACAGTTCTCGAAGACCGAGACACGCAACTTCTCAGAATGGAAGTCTTGGATGAGCTTTCTGAGGGTCCAAAATCGAGTGTAGTTGATGGCATCGCTCGCTACCTCAGCGACGAGGGGATAACTAAGTTCATATCAGAGGTTTGCTCGAAAAAATCCATCTTGTCGGTGAGCAAGAGCGATCAAGAACTTCGCTCGATTTTCACGCTACCAACGGACATGACGGTGGAAAAAGCACGCTCACCAGCGTGGATTGGCGGCGAGAAAGATCTCGCGAAAGAGATCAACGATGTCATCGTCATGAACAAAATGAACGCTACGATGATGACATTTGGACAGAAACTCTGTGCAATTGATCACGAACGACAGAGCGCGTCAGATTTCAACGATCTAGTTGCGCTTTTCTGCAAAGATGATGGCGCATCGAAGTCTGAAACTTTTCCCCAGAAACGATGGGCCACGATCCGCGATCAGCTCTCTGAGGTGCTCGACGACTTGCACGCTTGGATGGATCGAACAGCTGAGGCGTTTGAGACCGTCAAGAAGATGCAAGCTTATGAGAAGACCAAGGCACTTTTTGAATTTTCGACAGCTTTCCTGCCACTATATGACCTTCACAAACAAGCTCGCGGTGCGCTCGACTTTGACGATGAGATCGAAAAAACACGAGCACTTCTAACTGACCAGGCAGTCGCTCAATGGGTGCTTTTCAAACTCGACGGAGGCATCGATCATATTCTCGTCGATGAAGCACAGGACACGAGCCCTACGCAGTGGGAAGTGATCCGCGCTCTTACCCAAGAGTTTGCTAGCGGCGAGGGTGCTTCGCCCAGTCGAGAACGCACTATCTTCGTTGTGGGCGACAAGAAACAGTCAATCTACTCGTTCCAAGGCGCCGATCCCGAAGGTTTTGATCGCATGCGCGAGCACTTCCGCGATGCGCTGGGCAACGTTGGAAAAAAGCTGAACCCTCTCGCTCTTGAATACTCCTTCCGGTCCTCACGCGCGATCCTTTCGCTCGTCGATACGGCTTTCAAGGACGAAAGATCAAAGGGACTTGAAAGCAAGGTGAAACACCTTGCGTTTAAAGACAAAATGCCTGGTCGTGTTGACCTTTGGCCCGTCATTGAAAAGGCAAAAAGCGATGCCGAGCGCCAATGGTTCGATCCTGTCGACACGATCAGTGAAGAAAGTCACACCGTTCGTTTGGCAAAGGAGATTGCGCGTTCTGTCCGGCAAATGATTGATAACGAAACCATTCCTGAGGAAATCGGAAACAGCGGTGAATACTTCCGCCGTCCAATTCGCGAAGGAGATTTTCTTATCCTCGTTCAGAGCCGCAAGAGGCTGTTTTCCGAAATAATCCGTGAACTGAAAAAGCAAAAACTTGACGTGGCAGGCGCCGACCGTCTCAAGATCGGAGAAGAGCTTGCCGTTAAGGACATCATAGCTCTCTTGCGATTCCTCGCGCTGCCAGAGGACAATCTTTCGCTCGCAAGTGCTCTAAAGTCACCTTTGTTTGGTTGGAGTGAAAAGGAACTCTATTCAGTGGCGCAAGGTAGACCGAGTGGACAAACACTTTGGGAAGCCCTGCGTTTACATCGCGACCGCTTTAAGGACACCTTCGATACGATTGATGATCTCATGCGTTGGGCGGACTTCTTGCGGCCCTTCGATCTCATTTCTCGCACTTTGATCAAACACGATGGCCGCAGAAAACTTGTTGCTCGCTTGGGCGAAGAGGTCGAGGATTCTATTGATGCGCTCCTATCTCAGTCGCTTTCCTATGAACGTGGGAATGTTCCGAACCTCACCGGATTTCTGAGTTGGTTCGACAGCTCCGAGGTCGAGGTCAAGCGACAGATGGACTCAGCTGAAAACCGAATCCGAGTAATGACAGTTCACGGATCGAAAGGTCTCGAAGCTCCAATCGTCATTCTACCGGATACGACCAAAGCAAAACGCGATGTAAAAGCTTCGCTCATCGGCGCCGATGATGGGATGATGTGGAAAATGAACAAAGATGCAAAACCCCAACTAATGGATGGTGCACTTGACGACTATCTTGAGGCCCAAGAAGAAGAAAAGCGACGACTGCTCTACGTAGCCACGACCCGCGCTGAAAAGTGGCTCATAATCGCGGCGGCTGGTGATGTCGGCGCAGAAGAAGACAGCTGGTACAGTCTGATCAGCGATGGGATGAAGTCATCCGGTGCTGTCGACATCGGCAAAGGTGTCCTTCGCCTCGAAACCAACGACTGGTCGGGGCTCGAGTTCAAGCAAGATACTGACACTCATTCCAAGGTCCAGACGCGTCTTACCTTCCCAATGGCAGAGCCTATTGCAAAAGCAATAAAGCCCATTTCACCCTCTGATCTTGGCGGCGATAAATCGCTCTTTGGAGAAGCCTCAGGAGATGACCAGGAAATTTCAAAGGCCAAGGGTAGACTTATCCACAAACTACTTGAGCATCTTCCAAAGTATTCACAGTCAGAGCGCCTTGAAATTGCGCAGAAACTGGTCGACTCCGATAGTGATGCTACGCTTATTGAAGATGTGGCAGGGATCGTGAACGATGTTCTCAACTTACTCCTAAGGAATGAATTCTCCCACCTTTTTGCCCAATCCACTCTCAAAGAAGTCGGTTTTACGGCTACGATCGATCAATTCGGCGGTCAGATTCTACATGGCGCAATTGACGCGCTGTTGGTTGATGGAAACGTAATTACAATTGTCGATTTCAAGACAAATCGAGCAGTCCCAGATGCGCCCAATTCAACTCCTGAAGGTATCTTACGCCAGATGGGCGCCTATGCCGCAGCGATCAAAAAAATCTATCCAAGTTACGAAGTCAAAACACAAATTCTATGGACGGCTGGCCCAAAACTCATGGATTTGCCAGAAGATATTGTGTCAGATGCTCTCGATCGTGCGAGCGTCACTTGACCATCTTTGCAGACCTACTTAGGTTTCGACCTCGAGTTATTTACCGCCAAGGAGAAACCCAATGGCAACCGTAGCAGTCACCGACGATACCTTTGACGCCGAAGTGCGCCAGTCAGACATTCCTGTACTCGTAGATTTCTGGGCAGAATGGTGTGGCCCATGCAAAATGATTGGCCCCGCTCTGGAAGAGCTTTCTGACGAAATGGCGGGCAAAATCAAGATCGTAAAAGTCAACGTAGACGAGAACCCGAACTCTCCCGCTCAGATGGGTGTTCGCGGAATTCCGGCGCTATTTGTTTTTAAGGGTGGTGAAGTCGTTGCAAACAAGGCTGGTGCTGCACCGAAAGCTGCACTCCAGGCCTGGATTGAATCCAGCATCTAAGCCGCTGATAAAAGATGTGATTTTGGGCGCCTTTTGGGCGCCCTTTTTCGTTTGGGGTTGTAGCACAGAGGCCAGGCTACCATATTCACCCCAAGCAAGGAGAGCGACTATGTCAGAGAATGAGTTCCCAGGTTGGCACGGCACTACGATCATTGGCGTGCGCAAAGGCGGTGAGGTGGTGATAGCGGGAGATGGGCAGGTCAGTCTCGGTCAAACCGTGATTAAAGGAACCGCTCGGAAAGTTCGCCGCTTAAACGCCGCAGGTTCAGAGGTAATCTGCGGGTTCGCTGGCTCGACTGCCGATGCATTTACGCTCCTTGAGCGGCTTGAAAAAAAGCTTGAAAACACTCCAGGCCAACTCGCTCGTGCCTGCGTTGAACTTGCTAAGGATTGGCGGACTGACAAGTATCTCCAGAAACTAGAAGCGATGCTAATCGTTTCTGATGGCGCCGATCTCTTTGTCATCACGGGTGCAGGCGATGTTCTTGAACCCGAACATGACGTCACCGCAATTGGATCTGGTGGAAACTTTGCGTTAGCTGCCGCTCGCGCCCTTATGGACAGTGAAAAAACAGCCGAGGAAATCGCGCGAAAGGCGATGGGTATCGCTGCCGATATTTGCGTTTACACAAATGGTAATCTTACCATTGAAACAATTAAGAAATCCTAAGGATCTTCGCGTTATGTCTGACCTCACACCACGTGAAATCGTCTCTGAACTTGACCGCTTCATT
>JAYPUF010000019.1:26256-32441 GCA_038133925.1 Marivivens sp.
CGTTATGTCTGACCTCACACCACGTGAAATCGTCTCTGAACTTGACCGCTTCATTATTGGACAAAACGATGCAAAGCGGGCTGTCGCAGTAGCACTACGAAACCGCTGGCGTCGTAAACAACTGTCCGATGACCTTCGCGATGAAGTTTACCCGAAGAACATTCTAATGATTGGGCCTACAGGTGTTGGCAAAACCGAGATTAGCCGACGGTTGGCAAAATTGGCGCGTGCGCCCTTCATTAAGGTCGAGGCAACCAAATTTACCGAAGTCGGTTATGTCGGCCGTGACGTGGAGCAAATTATCCGTGATCTCGTTGATTCAGCAATCATCCAAACCCGCGAATTTATGCGTGAAGAGGTAAAGGCGAATGCCCAGCGCGCCGCTGAGGATCGCGTTATTGACGCCATTGCGGGTACGACCGCGCGGGATGGAACACGTGAGACTTTCAGAAAGAAGCTCAAAACTGGAGAGCTTGATAACACCGTAATCGAACTGGAAATTGCTGATACGTCGAACCCAATGGGTGGCTTTGAAATCCCAGGCCAACCCGGAAGCATGCCCGGAATGATGAACATCGGTGACCTTTTCGGCAAAGCGTTTGGCGGACGCAAAGTCAGAAAAAGTATGACAGTCGCGGAGAGTTACGAAATCCTCATTTCGGAAGAAGCTGACAAGCTTCTGGATGATGAAACGGTCAGCAAAGCGGCAATCGAAAACGTCGAACAGAATGGCATAGTGTTCTTAGACGAAATCGATAAAGTTTGCGCGCGCGCAGAAACCCGCGGTGCAGATGTAAGCCGCGAAGGTGTTCAACGCGACCTTCTGCCCCTTATCGAAGGAACCACCGTCAGCACCAAGTATGGGCCGATCAAGACTGACCACGTTCTTTTTATCGCCTCAGGTGCATTTCATGTGGCCAAACCGTCGGACCTTTTGCCAGAGCTTCAGGGCCGCCTCCCTATTCGCGTAGAACTCTCTGCACTGACCAAAGAGGACTTTGTACGTATTCTGACGGAAACCGACAATGCATTGACCCGTCAATACGCCGCTCTCATGAGCACCGAGGAGGTGCACGTTGAATTCACCGCCGACGGCATAGATGCCATTGCTGAGATTGCAGCCGAGGTGAACAAGTCGGTCGAGAACATTGGCGCTCGGCGGCTCTACACGGTCATTGAACGTGTTTTTGAAGAACTGTCATTTTCTGCACCCGATCGTGCTGGAGATGAGATCAAAATTGATCGCACATATATTGAAGAGCGGCTTGGCAGCCTATCGCGTTCAGTCGATGTGAGCCGCTATGTCCTCTGATCCCAAACCCCGTCGGTTCGTATAAAAAGTGACGCCGGAGCATTGATGAATTTATCATCAGCTCCGGCGAATACTGGCTGCGAAACAACTCTATTCGGATCAATTTCGAGAAAATTGAACGAGTTCAAATCACCACGAATACGCGTCGATAGGGCGGTGCCCGCTTGAGCAAAGAGCATGTTCGGATTGTCCCGAAATGGCTCGGTAATCACGCTATGCAAATGGCCTGAAACCACAGCGTCTATACCCATCCTCACAAGCGCCTTGCACGCAAAGGGGGCGCCGCGCATCAGCTCTTTGTCGGTCACTTGGTGGTGCTCCATCGGGTGATGCATCACAGCGAGCTTAAAACGATCGTCCTCTGGCACCCTTAGTGCCAATTGATCCAAATAGCGGTGGCTAAGCTTACCTCTTTGAATTGCCATTGGATCAACTGTGTTTATGCCAAGAACGAAAACCTTATCGTTCTCCCATATTGGCGAAAGCTCTTGATCGATAAACTTGCGGTAACTCCTAAAGGGGAAGAAAAGACGCGCAAATGGATTGTAAAGCGGCACATCATGGTTCCCCGGAACAACAAGGAAAGGCACCGGAAGTTTTGAAAGAAATTGCTGTGCCTGATGAAACTGACTCTTGAACGCGCGTTGGGTCAGATCTCCCGAAATCACCACAAGGTCAGGTGAACGGTTCTCAATTTCTAGGATCAAGGCTGAAATGAGTTCTGGGCGGACACGGCCAAAATGCAGATCTGAAAGGTGAATTATCTTGGTCATTTCGGCATGATAATTCGAAGAGCGTTTGTTTTCATTTCAAATCGAAGAGGTGACTTGAGCCGAAGTTTTTCTCCGTCACAGGCGACGAGAGCCATAGGTATGCGGGTCGTGATCGTAATCTCTTTCGCCCGGACAAGATCAAAATCGACGCCCGACTTCATTTGACGTGTCACTAATCTCCACGCCAAACGGAATAAATCTGCACGTCCACCGTCGCGGGCAATAAACACAGCGAAGCCATCAGACTTAATCGCATCTACACCTTCGAGGCCAAAATAGTTCAGCTGATATTCGGACCTAGCTACAAAAACCAAAGGAGTACGATACGCTTGTTCGACACCGTCTGCGGCCACCACAATCCTCATTGGCCTTTGAAATCGTAAGAAGGTCTTTATTACAGACCAGTGCGCCGCGATGCGCTTGCGCCCCCATCGTTTGTACACGGTTTCACGCTCTTTGAGGATACTTGGATAAACCCCAAGGCTAGCGTTGTTGAGAAACACATTCCCATTCACGGTCCCTACCGAAATCAGATGTTCGGAACTTTGCTTTAGGGTATCAGCAGCACCCGCGACATCTTCAGGGAGCCCTAGGCCGCGTGAGAAATAATTGAACGTCCCAAGTGGGAGCACCCCAAGACTACAGTTTGTATTCACCAGACTTGAGGCAACAGCCATAATGGTTCCATCTCCTCCCGCTGCAATGAAACGCCGAACGCCTTTCTTACGAGCCGCATTGATGGTCTTAGAGAAACCCGTTTTCGGAGAACAAATTTCCAGAAACGCGTTGGGGCCGAATCTAGACAGCGCGCTTTCAAGCGCTTCTCGGGCAGCCCTATTTCGCCCAGATTTTGGGTTCGCAATTATACAAATTGGCTCATTAACATTTTGCATCATCGGCACTCGCTCGTTTTGAATTCAACCAACGAGATACGAAAAAGTTCACCTATCGACTTCGGCGAAGGTAAACATAATAGGCGCCTTCGCCGCCGTGGCGCAGATGCGCTGGCGTCACCTGCAAAACCGCGGACGAAAGTGGGGGCAAGCGAAGCCACTGAGGCACTTGATGACGAAGTATCCCAAACCTCGTTGGGATTGGACCACCCTCATCGCGATCTTTTCCTTTGCCTGTAATCACAAGAACAAGGCGTTTCCCGTCTGCGTGCGCTCCGAGAACAAATGCGATGAGTTCTGGATGCGCCTCTCCAAGCGTCAAGCCGTGTAAATCAAGCCTTGCCTCAGGAGAGAGCTTGCCACGTGTCATCTTTCCAAAGGCCTTGTGGTCCATTTGAACCGGTGCAGCGGAAAGGCTTTCACCTATGCTTTGAGCTAAATCGTTCTTTGCCACGATTTTTGCTTTTGAACCCAAACGAAAATGAGAAATCGGCCGTTTATGCGGTGCAGATGGGGTCGGGACTTGTGGTGCAGACATCGGACCGTGATCAAGAACCGGCGCCGCTTTCTTCTCAAGAGGAGTAGTCCGGCCCGCAACGAGGCTCCAGAGTTCTCGTTCCTCTTTGCTCAAATGGCGTTTGCGTCTCACAGTACGGTTTCCGGAAGCAGCGCATAAGCACGTTGGATCGGCATAAAGACAATCATTCGCCCTGAATCGTTGAGCGTCCCAGCTTCTCTTCCAGCTTTGCTCCCTGTTCCGACAAAAATATCTGCGCGCTGCGCTCCTTTGATCGCAGAACCTGTATCTTGGGCAATCATCAACCTTCTAAGAGGGGAACTACCGTCCTTCTCGATCCAGACAGGCGCACCCAATATTGTATACGCTGGATCAACCGCAATGCTTCTCATCGCAGTAATTGACCGATTCATCGCACCAAGCGGGCCTTTATCCGACGGGACTTCACTTACTTCTCTAAAGAAAACAAAGCTATCGTTGACCCAAAGAAGTTCCTGGCCATCATTCGGATTATTCCTCACCCAATTTTGGATGACTTGTGCAGAGACTTGATGCTCGGTGTAAACGCCACGGCGAACAAGCTCGCGTCCAATAGATGAATACTCATGACCATTCTTTCCACCAAACCCGACCCTGATGGAACGACCATCCTGTAATTTGATACGTCCAGAACCTTGGACCTGTAGAAAGAAGACATCGACGGGATCGTCAAGCCAAGCAAGTTCGAGCCCACGCCCCTCGAGCACTTGGTCTTCTTCGATCTGTCGTCTTGTTAACCAAGGACCATCTGTGACTTCATTTGGCTTCGAGTAGATCGGAAAGCGGAAGCGCGAGGTTTGAACGCTGCTTCCCTGAAGCTCTGGCTCAAAGTAGCCCGTGAATACCATTGGCGAGCCATCTTCGATCAGGACTGGTACAAAGAAGCGCTCAAAGAAATCGCGTGCATCTGTCGCGCTCGCAGCAATCGGGCAGAGAGCCTTCCAATCTGGATCGCTAATGTCGGAACAAGTCTCAGAAAAGACAGAAAGGGCAACCGAGTGATCATCGTCTGCCCAACCGGAAAGCTCTGAAAAATCGAGCAATGTATACTTCGTCTCTGCCATGGCACCAGTCGTCAGCGTGAAAAAAACCGCTAAACTGCTAGCGATTCTTGCGATCATTCGCCCGTCGCAATCAAAAGCCAATTCGGATCTTCAGAGTCGAGATCACGTGCAAAGGTCCAAACATCCTTTTGTTTCTTGATCGCATTCTGACTTCCTTCGACAACCTGTCCTTCAGAGTTTTCGACAAGATAACTCTGCTCACCAACAAAGCGGACGCTAATCTCGCCTTCTTTTGTCGCTTCGTCGAACTCTGCGTCATGGATCGCCAGTTCAGAAATACCAATGAACTCGGCCTTTACAATCAGACCTTGCTCTTCGCGTTGGTTCACAACAGTAGAGAATACTTCGTAAACGTCCTCCGAGATAAAAGGACGAATAGAAGCAAGGTCACCTTTTTCAAAGCCCATGAGGATCATTTCGTAGGCGCCGCGCGCACCCTGCAAGAATCCAGCGACATTGAAATCAGGGTCAGCGCGTTTCATCGAGTCCAGCGCGCGCGCTGTGCTGCTTCCTTCGGGGGCGTGATCGATAATGTCGTGATCCGGTCCACCTTGGATGACTTCGAAATTGCGGCGCTCTTTTGGTTCCGCATCTCGAACAACATTCGGTTTTTCAAAACCTTCTCGTGTACCCAAAACGCTCCGCAGACGCAGGATAAGGAAAATGGCTATCCCAGCGAGTACTAGAAGTTGGATAATCGGAGCGTTCATTATTACCTCTTTCTGCGAAGGCATAGAAACCTTGTTACTTCGCACTTATGTAGGTTACCGACCCGATCAAGTCTACCTCGGGTGGGAAAGGAAAACAAAATGTGGCTTCTGTTTGCTTTTATTCTCGTTCCGCTGATCGAGATTGGCCTTTTTATTCAAGTCGGGGGTGCAATTGGTCTTTGGCCGACGCTCCTCATTGTACTGTTGACTGCAGTCGCTGGATCTTATTTGGTTCGAAGCCAAGGTGCGCGCGAACTCGCAAATCTCAGAAGCTCTTTCGGTACAATGCGCGACCCATCGGAGCCCCTCGCAAACGGTGCGATGATCCTTTTTGCAGGCGCTTTACTCCTTACTCCCGGTTTTTTTACAGATTTTGTAGGCTTTTTGTTGCTTTTCCCACCGTTCCGCGCGTCCGCATTCAACTGGGTCCGCTCGAAGGTAAAAACGCAGAGCTTTACCTTCAAAGAACAACATGGCGACCATTTCCATCAGACAACTATCATTGAGGGCGACTTTGAAGATCTTGAACAACGTCCAAGTGATCGGAACGGGCCATCTGGGTGGACAAAACACTGAGTATGGATTGAGCCTATCAAATTGGGCTGATAGACATGCTCGACAGATTTTCAGGGAGACAAAAAATGTCCGAAGAGACCCCCGCAGCTGAACAGCAGCAACCGCAAGTAAAACAACGCATTATTGCCCAATACGTGCGCGATCTTTCGTTTGAAAACATCCTAGCCCAAAAAGGCGCAAATGCCGAAGGGCAGCCTGAGATGTCAGTTAAGGTGAACCTCGACGCCCGCAAGCGCGCTGAGAACACCTATGAGGTCATCACCAAGCTAAATGTTTCTGCGAACAGCAAAGAAAACAAAGA